>NZ_JAMPNV010000006.1:0-53058 GCF_028479565.1 Providencia sp. PROV202
TAAGGCACCAGGTTTTGATCCTGGCATCCCCAGGTTCGAATCCTGGTACCCCAGCCATCTATTATCCTACCAAGTAGTAAAATCACACAGTAAAGAAAATACAATGGCTATGTAGCTCAGTTGGTTAGAGCACAACACTCATAATGTTGGGGTCACAGGTTCGAATCCCGTCGTAGCTACCATTTCTTTTTTGTTGTTGGGGTATCGCCAAGCGGTAAGGCACCAGGTTTTGATCCTGGCATCCCCAGGTTCGAATCCTGGTACCCCAGCCATCCTCTTCTGTATTCATCATCAAAAAACACTCTCAAAACAATTTAAAAAATTAAGTAAATAAACTTAATGCGTTATTTATTTAATGCTTTTTAAAACTATCATCCTGCCTTTAAATTTTCTTTTAACCTTTTAAAAAACATTTAACACATCCCATTTACCTTTACGCAACCTTTATATCGGAAGTGTGATATCAGTCATTTTCATGTAACCAAATAAAGTGGTAATCTTGCGGCGAATTGTAGTTAGATTAGATTAGTAATACGTAAGCCCCCTTTCGTCTTAAATTATCAGTCCAACTTTCCAATCCATCTCTGCTTAGTTGTTTATAAAAACAATGTTCTAAAAAACCAATAATTATAATTGCTCTAACACAATATTTTTACAGAGAAAACTTATGCGAAACATAATAAAACAACCACTATATAAAATTTTATATGTGCAGGTCATTGTCGCCATCACTCTCGGTATTGCTCTTGGGCATTTTTTCCCAGACATCGGAGAGTCATTAAAACCGTTGGGTGATGCGTTTATTAAAATCGTGAAAATGATTATTGCTCCCGTCATTTTCTTAACGGTTGTAACTGGTATTTCAGGCATGACCAACATGAAAGCCGTCGGTAGTGTTGCTGGTAAAGCGATGCTGTACTTCATCACGTTCTCAACCGTCGCCCTGATTATTGGTTTAATCGTCGCCAACATCATCCAGCCTGGTTCTGGACTGAATATCGACCCTGCAACCTTAGATAATGCGAAAGTTGCTGGTTATGTCGAAAAAGCGCACGAATCTTCCATCGTTGGCTTCTTCATGAATATTATTCCTGACACCGTGATTAGCCCATTGGTGAACGGAAACATTCTGCAAGTCCTATTTATTTCGGTGATTTTTGGTTTAGCATTGGCAGCAACCGGTAAACACGGTGAGCCTATCGTTAAACTGCTGCAAAACTTCTCTGAACCAGTATTCAAAATGGTTGCTATGTTGATGAAACTGGCACCTATCGGCGCATTTGGTGCGATGGCATTTACCATTGGTAAATACGGTATTTCGTCTATTGGCAACTTAATGATGCTGATCATGACGTTCTACATCACCTCACTGCTGTTCATTTTGGTGGTGCTGGGCGCAGTGGCAAAATATAACGGCTTCTCGATTATTGAACTGATCAAATACATCAAAGATGAATTATGGTTAGTGCTGGGTACCTCTTCCTCTGAAGCGGCATTACCAAGCTTAATGAGAAAAATGGAACATGCGGGTTGTGAAAAATCCGTCGTTGGATTAGTGATCCCTACCGGTTATTCATTTAACCTCGACGGCACCAATATCTATATGACGATGGCGGCACTGTTTATTGCTCAAGCGACCAATATTGAATTAACACTTTGGGAGCAAATTTCCCTGCTGTTAGTTGCGATGATCAGCTCTAAAGGTGCGGCAGGTGTAACCGGTGCAGGCTTCATTACTTTAGCGGCAACGCTGATGGTGGTGCCAAGCATTCCTGTTGCAGGTATGGCACTGATTCTGGGTATCGACCGCTTTATGTCTGAGTGCCGTGCACTGACCAACTTAGTCGGTAACGCTTGCGCCTGTATCGTGGTTGCACGTTGGGAAAAAGAGTTAGATACCGAAAAACTAGCTCATGCATTCTCATCCAAAGGTGAATCGTTAGATTCAATCATCACGGAAGAAGATGTAGTACAGCCAACGACATCTGTCGATATTGCAAATAATAAGTAATTTATTACCCTTATAACGAAAATAAGCCGCAATCGCGGCTTATTTTTTTACCAAAAAAATTAAAGCTCAGTGACTATTTCATTCAATGGACGGCGCACTTTCGGTAAAGCAGAATTAAAATCATCTTCAGTTTTATAACCCAGCGCAACCACGGTCACCGCATTTAGCCCTTTCTCATTCAAACCAAACTCATCATTAAGAATTGAAAAATCGAGACCTTCCATCGGCAGGGCATCAACCCCTAAAACCGCCGCACCTAATAATAAAGCTCCCATATTCAAGTAAACTTGTTTTTCTATCCAATGCGGCAAATCCTTCAATTCATTCTTATGTAAATTCACAAAAAATGAACGAGCCATATGATTCTGCTCTTTAAATTCGCTTTTCAGATATCGCCCTTCTTCATCTTCGAGATCTAAAAGATGCAGTAAATAATCCTCAGGCAACTCTGTTTTTCCACACATCACAATGACATGAGATGCATTGCGAATTTTTTCCTCATTGAATGAGTACCCGCCAGCCGTCGCATTGATGATTTTTTGTTTTGCTTCAGGGCTACTTACCATCAAGAAATGCCAAGGTTGCACGTTGACACTCGAAGGGCTTAATTGGAGCAACGCTTTTATCTCAGTCAGAGTTTCATCAGAAATCGTTTTATTCGGGTCAAAGCTTTTCGTTGCATAACGGGTATTTAAAACATTAATTAAGTTCATGGGATCCTCTAAGTTAAATAAACTGTATTGAATTTTGAACATCCTAATGTTAAAAGTACAAACAGACAAGTACGCACATTAATGGCATATACTATACAAATGGATACTATCAAAAAAAGACGCTACACAAACTACACCTACGATGGATGCCCTGTAGAAGCCTCATTAGAGCTAATGGGAGGAAAAGGGAAAGGCGTGATCCTGTATCATTTACAGGGAAAAACGCTGCGATTTAATGAAATAAAAAGGAAATTAGTTTTCATTACACCGCGCATGCTGACCAAACAATTACGAGAACTCGAAAATGACGGGCTAATTACTCGTCATGTCTATCCCGAAGTACCGCCTAAAGTTGAGTACTCAATGACCCCTGCGGGTGAATCTTTAAGTGCGGTGATTAATGCACTGCAAGAGTGGGGAGAAAAATATGGGATCCCGCTATTGGATAAGAGAGAGCAAGGCTTAAATACCGAAGAAGATAGTGAATAACGGGAAAGTTACCCAGACAAAACATCTGGGTAACGGATTATGATACAGAAATTAATACCATAAACGGGTTAGGCTACAGCCCAAGCGCATATTTCAGGGCTAATTTCTTCGCCTCGCCTGCACGCTGCGCGGTCATCAAGCCAAAGTTTCTCAGCATTTTCAAACCCGGTAAATTCTCGCTGAACGCCATATAGAAAATATCCATTCCCGCCTGCATCACTAGGTTGTCAGGTAAACGGCGTCGCTGATAGCGCTTAAGCACATCCAAAGACTCCCATGCCTCAACACACTCACGCGCTTGGTAAATGACCTTCAATAACACATCCACATCGCGATAACCGAGGTTTACCCCCTGACCTGCTAACGGGTTGATAGTATGCGCCGCATCACCAATCAGCACCAAACCATCCATCACATAGCGGCTTGCATGGTGGCGAGTTAAAGGAAATGCGCCCGATGCGATGGCTTTTACTGCACCGAGTCGCTCTGGGAACGCTTCCGAGATAGCACCAGTAAGTTGCTCCATAGATAGACTTTGCAAACGGCGAATCTTAGCAGGGCTGTCATACCACACAAGGGATGCCCAGTTATCATACAGCGGTAAAAATGCCCTTGGGCCTGATGGGAAAAACTGTTGCCATGTACGGTCTTGCTGCGGCGTATCCGTTTGGATAGTGATCAGCATACAAGATTGGCGATATTGCCAACCTCGGCTTCCAATACCCGCCATTTTACGCACTTGAGAATTAGCACCATCCGCGCCAACTACCAGTTTGGTTTCCAGAACGCGCCCATCTTCCAAGTCAACCACCCAGTGTTTTTGCCCATGAGGTTGATGTAAATTCACCAACGTCGCAGGGCAGACTAACTCAAGGTTGCTGTACTGTTCGCACTCTCGCCACAATGCCAACTGTAAAACGCGGTTTTCCACCATAAAGCCAAGCTCAGGTAAGCCTAAACTTTTGGCATCAAAAATCACATTGCTGCCCGGCTCTTCCCAAGTTTCTAATTCACGATAAGGCGTGCTGCGCATCGCTTCTACATGTTTCCATGCCCCTAATTGCTTTAGCAATTCAATAGAGGCACTGCTGATGGCCGAGATACGCACATCTGGCGTACTGCTCCCATCAAATTCGGTAGGCTGGGCTTTCTCAAGTAAAGCCACTTTCATCCCTTCTTGGGCGAACCCTAATGCCGCTGCGGCACCGGTCATTCCCGCACCAACCACAACAACATCATAAAATTCAGTTAGTTTATTCATCATGATAGCTACTATTAACTGTTTGATTTATTTAGTATACCGAAAAATTCTTACCCCCGCAGGCAATATCTACGCTCGGGCTCTGGTCACTGATGCCTCAAATGAATACAATACTCGTCAATCTTTAAAACAATAGGCAAATAGCCTGCCCTTAAGTATTTGGTGATGATATTATTTTAGCATGTTATTACTGGGTGATTTTTGCATTTAATCCAATACAGAACGCTGTTCTTAATCAAAATGCGGTGAATTTCCCCATCATCATAGGGTAGGACTTTGGATTTACAACGCGTTTCGAAGTCCCCATTTTAGACCTCGAAAACACCGGATACACGACATGTCGACAAATAAAAAGTTATATATGAAAACTTGGGGCTGCCAGATGAACGAATACGATTCATCTAAAATGGTCTCTTTATTAGAAAGCACCCACGGCTATCAACTGACTGAAATTGCTGAAGAAGCAGATCTGTTGTTATTAAACACTTGTTCGATCCGCGAAAAAGCCCAAGAAAAGGTGTTCCACCAGCTTGGTCGTTGGAAATTCTTCAAAGACAAAAACCCTGACATCATCATTGGTGTCGGTGGCTGCGTCGCATCCCAAGAAGGCGATTTTATTCGCCAGCGCGCACCTTGCGTTGATATCGTTTTCGGCCCGCAAACTCTGCACCGTTTGCCGGAAATGATTAACCAAATTCAAGGTAACCGCAGCCCAATTATTGATATTAGCTTCCCTGAAATTGAAAAATTCGACCGCCTGCCAGAACCTCGCGCTGAAGGCCCAACCGCGTTCGTTTCTATCATGGAAGGCTGCAACAAATACTGTACGTTCTGCGTTGTGCCATACACACGCGGCGAAGAAGTTAGCCGCCCTTGTGACGACATCCTATTTGAAATTGCACAGTTAGCGGCGCAAGGCGTACGTGAAGTGAATTTACTGGGTCAAAACGTTAACGCCTACCGTGGCGAGACGTTCGACGGTGAAATCTGCTCATTTGCCGAATTATTACGTTTAGTGGCCTCTATCGATGGTATTGACCGCGTACGCTTCACCACTAGCCACCCAATTGAATTTACCGATGACATCATCGAAGTGTATCGCGATACCCCTGAGCTAGTAAGTTTCTTACACTTACCAGTCCAAAGTGGCTCTGACCGCGTACTCACCATGATGAAACGTGCGCATACTGCATTGGAATATAAGGCGATTATCCGTAAATTACGTGAAGCGCGCCCGGGTATTCTGATCAGCTCCGACTTTATTGTTGGCTTCCCAGGGGAAACCAACGATGATTTCGAAAAAACCATGAAGCTGATTGCAGACGTGAATTTTGATATGAGCTACAGCTTCGTCTACTCCGCACGTCCAGGTACGCCAGCGGCGGATTTACCGGATGATGTTAGCGAAGACGAGAAAAAACAGCGTCTGTATCTGCTGCAACAGCGCATTAATCAGCAAGCAATGAGCTTCAGCCGTGCCATGCTGGGAACAGTACAACGTATTTTAGTGGAAGGTACTTCACGTAAAAATGTGATGGAGCTTTCAGGTCGTACCGAAAATAACCGCGTAGTGAACTTTGAAGGCACTCCGGACATGATCGGTAAATTTGTTGATGTCGAAATCGTCGATGTTTATACCAACTCTTTACGCGGTAAAGTGATTCGTACCGAAGATCAAATGGATCTGCGTGTTCATGAGTCCCCAGAATCCGTGATTGCACGTACCCGTAAAGAAGATGAACTTGGCGTTGGTAACTTCCAACCCTAAAGATAGGATACTCAGTGACCGATAACAAACCTTTGCAAGTCGCAACACAAGAGATTTTCTTAGAGCCCGCAGATAATCAGCGTTTAATGAGCCTCTGCGGGCCATTTGACGACAATATTAAGCAATTAGAGCGTCGTCTCGGTATTGAAATCAATCGCCGAGACAACCGTTTTAAGCTTTCGGGTAAAGCACTTAATATCCAAGCTGCCAGTAAGATTTTACGCCAGCTGTACGTTGATACCGCGCCAATCCGCGGTGTGATCCCTGACATTGATCCTGAAAATATTCACCTTGCCATTGTCGATAGCCGAGTGCTTGAGCAATCCGCAGAAAGCGTACCTGACTATGGTAAAGCCGTGAATATCAAGACCAAGCGCGGCGTGATCAAACCTCGTACCCCAAATCAAGCGCAGTACATTGCCAATATCTTAGATCACGATATTACATTTGGGATTGGTCCTGCGGGAACGGGTAAAACTTACCTTGCTGTTGCAGCAGCCGTCGATGCATTAGAACGCCAAGAAGTGCGCCGAATTCTACTCACCCGCCCTGCGGTTGAAGCTGGCGAAAAACTGGGTTTCTTGCCGGGTGATTTAAGCCAGAAAGTGGACCCTTATTTACGCCCGCTATACGACGCGCTGTTTGAAATGCTCGGTTTTGAAAAAGTTGAAAAACTGATTGAACGTAATGTGATTGAAGTCGCCCCACTGGCTTACATGCGCGGTCGTACACTGAACGATGCGTTTATCATTTTAGATGAGAGCCAAAACACCACCATCGAACAGATGAAAATGTTTTTAACCCGTATTGGTTTTAACTCTAAAGCCGTCGTCACTGGGGATATTACTCAGGTCGACTTGCCAAGAGGCAGCAAATCCGGTTTAAGACACGCCATCGAAGTGTTGTCGAACGTGGATGATTTAAGCTTTAATTTCTTCCATAGCGAAGACGTGGTGCGTCACCCTGTCGTGGCAAAAGTTGTCATGGCTTATGAAGCATGGGAAGAACAAGACAGCAAACGTCGCCAGCAACTGAAAGAAGAAAAAGAGCAACAACGTGAGCTTGAAAAGCAGGAAAATCACTAAATGAGCGATGTTATTCTCGATTTACAAATAGCGAGCGAAAATACCGACGGTTTACCCTCTGAAGCGATGTTTCAACGCTGGGTCAATGCGGTATTACCCAAGTTTCAAGCTGAAAGTGAAGTCACTATCCGTATTGTTGACGAAGCCGAAAGCCATGAATTAAATCTGACTTACCGTGGAAAAGATAAACCGACTAACGTGCTGTCATTCCCATTTGAAGCGCCACCTGAAGTGGAGCTCCCGTTGTTAGGAGATTTAATTATTTGCCGCCAAGTTGTGGAACAAGAAGCCGCCGAGCAGCAAAAAAGTGAAGAAGAACATTGGGCGCACATGGTGATTCACGGTTGCCTGCATTTACTCGGTTATGATCATATTGAAGATGATGAAGCTGAAGAAATGGAAGGATTAGAAACCGAGATCCTCGCAGAAATGGGTTATGCCGATCCGTATCTTGCGGAAAAAGAGTGAGCTCTCTATAATTTTTAACGTTAACAAGCATTTTTAGACGTAAAACGATGTCTGTAAACGTAAAGAATATGCTTCAACGCTAACCCATAAATTGTTTCGCTAAACAAAATGTTTTAAGCTAAACAATTCATACCTAACTCTATGGGTTAGCGATTTTTCTAATTAACTGAGGAATAATAAATTAAACGCCATGAGCGACGATAACTCTTCGAGTAGTGACAACCCTGGGCCTAAGAAAGGTTTTTTTGCATTGCTAAACCAACTTTTCCATGGTGAACCTAAAAACCGTGATGATTTGGTCGAATTAATTCGTGATTCTGAACAAAACGATTTAATTGACCCGGATACCCGTGAAATGCTGGAAGGCGTCATGGATATTGCTGATCAACGGGTACGTGACATCATGATCCCTCGCTCTCAAATTGTTACCTTAAAACGTAACCAAAGCCTTGATGAGTGCCTCGATGTCATCATCGATTCTGCCCACTCTCGCTTCCCTGTTATCAGCGAAGATAAAGATCATATTGAAGGGCTATTAATGGCAAAAGATTTACTGCCATTTATGCGTACCGATGCAGAACCATTCAGTATTGATAAAGTGTTACGTCAGGCCGTTGTTGTTCCTGAAAGTAAACGAGTAGACCGCTTACTCAAAGAATTCCGTTCCCAGCGTTACCACATGGCCATCGTGATTGATGAGTTCGGCGGTGTCTCTGGTTTAGTGACTATTGAAGATATTTTAGAGCTGATCGTCGGTGAGATTGAAGACGAGTATGACGACCAAGATGATGTGGATATCCGCCAGCTGAGCCGTCATTCGTACTCTGTTCGCGCCTTGACTCAAATCGAAGACTTTAATGACGCCTTTGGCACGCATTTTAGTGATGATGAGGTAGATACCGTTGGGGGCTTAGTCATGCAAGCCTTTGGTCACTTACCATCCCGTGGTGAAACCATAACCATCGATAACTACCAGTTTAAAGTTTCCATGGCGGATAGCCGTCGAATTTTACTGCTTCAAGTGAAAATTCCTGACGATGCCCCAGTGCCTACTTTGGATGAAGAACAGAGTTAATGAACTTATCCTCTACTTATCAAAGCCAGTGGCTACGCCTGCTGCTGGCTTTACTATTCGGAGCCAGTGGTACACTGGCTTTTTCGCCTTTTGACTTCTGGCCTGCCGCTCTCCTTTCTATTTTCTTTCTCCAGCTATTAACCCTACACAGAACCGCCAAGCAAGCTTTTGCTATCGCGTTCGCGTGGGGATTTGGCTTATTTGGCAGCGGTGTCAACTGGGTATATGTCAGTATCGCCGATTTTGGCGGGATGCCGGATGCGGTTAACGTATTTATCGTTATCTTACTGGCTGCCTATCTGTCGCTGTACCCCGGCCTATTTGGTCTGCTGCTCAATAAACTCACCCCCAACGCCAATGTTTGGCGCTTAGTCTTGATGGCGCCTGCACTGTGGCAAGTAACAGAGTTTCTGCGTGGTTGGGTACTGACTGGCTTCCCATGGCTGCAATTTGGTTATACCCAGATTGATGGGCCGATGAAATCATTAGCACCAATTTTTGGTGTTGAGATGATAACCCTGCTGCTATTTAGTATCAGTGGCTTACTCGTTCTGGCAGCCATTCGCCGCCGCTTTATCCCTCTGGCTTGCGCTGCTGCGCTGTTGCTGGTTCCACTGTTAGCTAAAAACGTCCAGTGGTTCACACCTCTGAATGATAAAACCATGGAAGTGGCATTGGTACAGGGAAATATCCCTCAATCGATGAAATGGGAAGCGGGCTTTTTGCAGCAAACCAAAGATCGCTATATCAAGCTTTCCAGCCCTTATATTGGCAAAGCCGATATGATTATTTGGCCTGAATCAGCCATTCCCGTGGTGGAATTGGAAAATCAGCCGTGGCTCAAAGCGCTGGACACATTACTGAATGAAACTAAGACGCGGTTAATTACAGGTACTGTCGATGCTAAACCCGTCAATGGCGATTCGGTATTCTATAACTCCATCATTGTACTGGGAGATAGAAAACCTTACCTTTACCCAACTAAAAATCGCTATAACAAACATCACTTAGTCCCATTCGGTGAGTTCGTCCCATTGGAAGATTTATTGCGTCCACTTGCGCCATTCTTTAATTTACCGATGTCAGGCTTTAGCCGTGGAGACTATCAACAGCCTCAATTAGCGATTGGTAATATTCATCTAACAGCAACCATTTGCTATGAAATTATTCTGGGTACTCAAGTTAGAGATAACTTCAAACCTGACAGTGACTACTTACTGACAATTTCAAATGATGCTTGGTTTGGTGAGTCGATTGGCCCTTGGCAGCATTTCCAAATGGCAAGAATGCGCTCATTAGAGCTTGGTCGCCCGCTATTACGCGCCACCAACAATGGCGTAACGGCGGTCATTAATGCGGATGGTTCCATTCAAGGTATCCTGCCACAATTCCAAGATGCGGTACTGGCTGCAGAAGTCACACCAACAACGGGATTAACCCCTTATGCTCGTTGGAGTAACTGGCCGATGTGGGGTCTGGTCGCTATATTTGGTATTGTCGGATTTACCCTTAATCGTCGTCAAAAACGCCATTAATTAACGCGTTAAACTGATTAAAAATCCCCGACATCTCGATTGATGATTCGGGGATTTTTTTTAATCTAACCAATTAATAACCCCTGCGTTTCTGCTATCCCAATTGAGGCAATACAACCTGCGTTGAAATTCAAATAATCATCTTCAATACCATCGGAAAAAATTACGCCATTTTCAGGCATTAAAGACTCTAATTGTAATGGCGAGGTTTGCTCAATGGTACCAAACACTAATTCTGTTCCTGTCGTTCGGCTGCGAAAAGGTTCCCTTACGCTGAACTGTAACCGTTTTTCATCCCAACCAAATCCCTGCGATAACGGATGAGAGTGAGTCCCTGCTATCGCCTGAGCCCCTGCAATAATAGATTGAAACCATCCCGTTGACCCCAGTCCTGTCGAGACAATAATCCCTGATGACGATTGAAATTCTTGCTGCCCTTGCCATTTCACTCTATAGCGTGCGGATGTATGGCTTTTAGGGCCTATAAATAGGTCGTTAACGGCTAATAGCGTTTGTCCATCGTTGGTTGTAGCTTGCGCAAAAGTAACAGATTTTTGATTCACTTTTCCAGTTAGTGTACGCGTCACCACCTCGGATAACTGTCCAATTTCAAAGGGCAGTAATTTACCATCCCAGCGTGTCGGTTCTGGGTTTATGGCGATCACCGGCTGTCCATTAAGGTATTTGAGGGTATTTGCCACTAAACCATCTTGCCCTATAACTACCACGATATCTCGTGCTGAAAACTGGTAGCTAGGTAACAGTTTTCTTTCCAGTAATTGAAAGCGCCCTATCCCTTTTAGCACCGACTCGGCTTGGATTAACTGCCGCTGATACACATCATGTTCAAGTAGGTAATCACTCACTTCAACATCATTATGTTCAAGGTAAAATTTTGCTTGTGACCAGGTATTGAAACGCTCAATTAACTCCTGCATACGGGTTTTTCGCATCACCAACACAAAACGAACATCATCATGCTGACTCATTGTTTGGCTCCTTTTTTCATCAATTGACCAAATAAATCTGGCGAGAAGTTAATTTCACCAATTTTACCTGCGTTTTGAGCCAAGGATTCAAACGCCATCGCCATCAACTGCTCTGGGTTCATTTTCGCCAATGCCATCGCCTTCAAATTCTCCACCGGCAATTGACTATAGGCTTTCATTTTGGCTTCAATGGCATAAGCATCCGCTTCTGATTGAGTACGTTGGTTTTCAACACTCAGCGCCACCAGCTCGTTACGTTTAGCTTCCAAGTTAACCTGAGCTATCAACTCTTCTTGTTCAATTTCAGCACGTTCACGCAGCAATGTGCGCTCATTATCCAATCGGGCTTCTTCAATTTGCTGCTGCTTAGCTTGTACTGATAAATCTGTTTCTAATTCAGCCTCTTTAATGGTTCTTTCCTGCTCAACGGAGAATTTGCGTCTCGCATAAATCGCATCATCAGCTTCTTTCAAAATCGATTCCCGAGCTTGAGCTTCCAGCGCTTTGAGCGTTTCAGGAGACGGTGTAATAGCTGAAATAGCCACATCCAAAATTTCTATACCTAACAATTCAAGAGCAGGATGCTCAGACAGTTGTTGAGAAACCAACATCACCAATGGTTGCCCCATGAGTAATGCATCTCGCAAATCGGTACTTTGCGTTTTTGCTTGGATGACAGTTTGCGCACTACGAACCACCCTATCACTCAGCTTTAAAGGGTCTTCTGACGCATAAGATTTACCATCTTGAGCAAGGTTAAAATTCAAGACATCCGCTGTTTTTTCTGGGTATTTCACCTGAAATGAAATTTGTCCTTGAATACGTAAGCTTTGGAAATCCGCCGTCTGTAGATTAAAAATAAATGGCGCTTCTTGGGCGCTCAAAGGTAATGCCGCAATGGACGTTTTATCTGCGTTATACCAAAAACTTAATCCTTTACCTTGCTTACGTACTGCCCCATTGATGGATTGAATAATGAATGTCGATGAATCTGATTTGAAGTATTTAAAATTTAACATGTCCTACCCCGCTTAGTGTCTTTGTGAAATCAATTAGTGTCTTTATGACCTTAATTAATTATTGTCCTATAGACATAAATAAGTCAACGCATAAATGTCTTAATGACACTAAATAAATTTTCGCGTATGATTTAACGCAAGACTAAAAACAGGGGAAAGGATCTTAATCACATGACAGAAAAAGAGTTTTTATCGAATTATGATCGGAAAGATTATTTAACTCCTTTGCTCACGGTGGATACCGTATTATTCACTTATCATGAAAACACCTTAAAAGTGCTGCTTGTGGAACGCGCTAATTACCCGCAAAAAGGTCAATGGGGGTTACCGGGTGGGTTTGTTGATGAAAATTGTGATACCACGTTAGACGATACGGTATATCGCAAACTAAAAGAGAAAACGGGGGTTGTTCCTCCTTATATCGAGCAGTTATGTACTGTAGGAAATTCAGAGCGAGATCCTCGCGGCTGGTCCGTAACAGTCTGCTATACTGCACTTATTGCTCACCAAGCCTGCGAAGCGCACATTGAAAGTGTTCATTCCGTTAAATGGGTCTCCATCGAAGAAATTGAAGGCATGACACTGGCTTTCGATCACCGCCAGCTTTATTTACAAGCCCGCGAACGTTTACGCCAGAAATCCCTTTATTCCATTGTGCCGGGATTTGCGCTACCGGAAGTATTCACCTTAGCCGAGCTGCAACATGTTCATGAAGTTTTAATCGGCAAAGCCATACAGAATAAATCCTTCCGCCGCCGTTTAGAGCAAGCTGATTTACTGATTGATACAGGGGAAAAACGCCAAGAACGCGGACGTCCAGCCAATCTTTATCGCTTAAAATCACAATCAGCTGACTATCGGTTTATTCGTAATCTCGAATTTTGATGAGAGAGTTTAAGATTAGATTTTGATAAGAAAAATGCCCTTGATAATCCTACCAAGGGCATCAGACTGCTGACAAACCGGCTAGGTTTGGTGGCAGGTTGAATAGGTTTTGAAAATAACTAGGAAAATCAATTCATTGATTTTCGCCTGATAACACAAAGCAGGAAAAACGACGCTTTTATCCTGCTTTGTCAACAACCTCATGCCCTTGATGCTGATACCAAGGGCATTTCATTAAAACGAAGCTAGCCATAAACGGCTTTTCAGCCCCAGATAACTCGTCCAGCCAGAAGTAAAACTCACCATTTCACCTTTATCGATAATCATAAAGGTCGGTGTTGCTGTCACGCCAACCTGTGCAGCCAACTGACCATTGGTATCATTCACTACAGGAAAATCTAATTCCTTTTTTTCCATTCCGGCTAACAGTCGAGAAGATTCCCCCGAACGCAGTGCTATCGTCACCACCGGAACTCCTGATTTCGCTAAATCAGAAACGGTTGGCGATGTGAAGCGGCAAACACCGCACCATGTTGCCCAGAAATAGACTAAAACTGGCTGTTTTTGGCTGAGTTCAGCGATAGAAACCACCTCACCCGTTGCAAGGGTGAGTGGTTCTAACAATACGGGGGCAAGGCTTTGCGGCTTACGCCAAAAGTCCATCACCGTAAAAGCGATCACCAAAATCACCGCTAATACGAGAAGCTCTTTCGACCACTTTTTGAGTCTCCCCATCACGCCATTATTTCGCTTTGCTGAGCTGTTCTTTCACGATGCGTTCAAATTCTTGTGCATCTACAGCGCCTGGGATCATTTCATCACCCACTAACGTTGCCGGTGTGCCGTTCACACCCAGCATATTAGCTAGCTCAAGGTTTTTACGGATAGCCGCACGGCTCTTATCACTCGCTTTTAACTTACCATTACCGGTTGCCTGTAGCGCTTCTTTGATATTCGAATCCGACAGCATGCCCTGTTTCGCCATCAGTTTTTGGTGCAATGCTAAGAACGCTTTTGGATTTTCTTGCCATAAAGTCATCGCTAATTGCGAAGATTCCAGCGAGGTTTCCCCTTTAAATGGCAGGTACTTGATGACAACTGCAACATCCGGGTTTTTCTTCACAATATCTTCTAACAGTGGGTCAAAACGTTTGCAGTATGGGCAGTTAAAGTCAGTAAAGTTTACCAAGACTAATTTTGCGTCTTTCGAGCCAATACGTGGGCTAGTCGGGTCATTAAACAGGGCATCATGCTGATCTTTTAATACCTGTTTCATTTGCGCTTGCTGTTTCTCGCCTTGCTTCGCTTGTAAAGCCACAATCGCTTCTTCAAGGATCTCTGGATTCTCAACTAATGTATCGCGTACCAACTTACGGACTTGTGCTTCTTGGTCAGCAGTCAGTGGCGCTGCATGTGCTGTGGCCCCTAATACTAGTGAGGAAAATAAAACAGCTAATATCGTCTTTTTCATTTTTCGGCTCCTTTGGCCTCAGTCATAATTGATAATAAAGTTTCACGATCAAGTATTGTTGACAGTATTTTCCCCTCTGTCAGATTAGGGCCATAAATCTGGTTAAACGGCACGGCTACTTGTCCTCGACGTTGCAAAAATGCCGATATTTCCGGTGACGGTTTTGTCCAATCACCCCGTAGCGCGACGACATCCGGTTCACTCAGTAAGTGCTGAATTTCATCATTAAGTAGGACGTTATATTTATTCGCCTTACACGTCACACACCAGTCTGCGGTCACATCAATAAACACACGTTTATTATCTGCCAGCGCTTGTGTGATTGCGTCTTCAGACAGTGTTTGCCATTGAACCTTATCGGAAGCTAGCGTTTGGTGACCTTGTTGTTGGTCTATCGCCATCCAAGCAAACCCAGCACCCAATGCCGAGAATAATAGGAATGGGAAAATTGCCGCACGTATGCCTCGGTTCTTAAGAATAAATAACACTAAGATTAATAAAAACAGTACGGCGATAACGGTGGCGGTCATTGCACCAAAATGGGGAATTAATAAGCTGATTAACCATAAGCAGGAAATCAACATCATTAAGCCCAATACAGCGCGCAATTTCAGCATCCACGTTCCCGGCTTCGGCAACGCTTTCGCAATGACAGGGAACGCTGCAATCAATAGCCACGGAAGGCTCATTCCGATACCTAATGCCGTGAAAATCAGCCACAACTCTGACATTGGTGCCGCCAGTGCGAAGGCGACAGCCGTGCCCAAAAAGGGTGCAGAACACGGTGTTGCTAAGAGTGTCGCGAAGACCCCTTGCCAGAAATGCCCACTATTACCCTGTCCACCAGCAGTGGCTAAGCGCGTATTCGCTTTGCTGCCTAGGTTAATTTCAAACAACCCAAATAAATTCGCGGTAAACAGCGCCGTAATCAGCACCATAAAGCCGATAAACCACGGGCTTTGAAACTGAATTCCCCAACCAACAACCTGCTGACCCCATCGCAAGAATGTCATCAACAAGGCTAATAACCAGAATGAGACCAAGATCCCCGATGAAGAGAGCAAGAATTGCCGACGAATGGTATTTTGTTCACCTTGAGGAACCAATAAGACAGAGCCGAGTTTCATCGCCAGTACAGGCAAGACACACGGCATTAAGTTCAGGATCAGACCGCCAAGTAGCGCAAATAGAACTATCTGCCATAAACCCAGCGCGTGTCCACTGTCATCCCCAGATGCAGAACCGGTATAAGGCACGACATTGCCATGAATTTGCTGAGATAAATCACCGTCCGCTACGACAAATGAAACCGTTTTACCAACAAGATTAGGCGCTTCGCCGCCCCAGTCATCGCTAACATCAATGGTGGCGGTTAATTTGTTGCCAGAATATTTTAGGGATGGAACCCCAAGGCTCGCGCCATCCACAACATCGGTAAACAGATGTGGGTCAATCCACGTATTATCGGCGGCTTTTTGCAACTCTACCGTTAATTTATTGCCAGCAAAGCCAAATTGCGCCTGTTCAACAAGCCCACTAGCCGCAGGCACGCTGCCTTTTGCTTGATTAAATGCCCAGCTAAAATCCGCAGGAACCGGTTCAGTGAGATCTAATTCAAATGGATAGTCAGTTAAAATACAAACATTGCTGCACGTAGATAATGTCAGTGTGCCTGATAATTTATCAAGATGCTCACTGCTGGTGACTGTAATAGGGAAAACCACGTCTCCCATATAACCTTGTGTAGACACGCCAGCGACATCAAAGCGCCCCGGCGTTGGCCATAGCCACTCCACAGTTTTGACGGGTGAAGACCAGCTTATTTCCGGTGCAACGCCCCCTTCTCCCGGTGAGCGCCAATAGGTCTTCCAGCCATCATCGAGTTTTACATCCAGTAAAATATCGACCTTGCCCTCTTTTTGTGCAGAGCTCAGCAAGCGAACCTGTACATGGCTCGGTGTGTTTGCGGTCATAAAACCCGTGTTTGCAGGTTGCAACCAGCCTGTATCCGCAGCCTGTAAGCTGCTAGAAAATACAGTGAATAAAACAATTAACGCATTAATAAAAAAACGCATGATCCCTCCAGAATAAATAACAGCGACGAACAATAAGCCGCGGCTTTCTAATCCCGAAGATTACAGAATTGTAGATGACGCCGAACGCCAGGTGGGGAATGGCTCTCTTCACGGTTTGCTCTATATATAAATAGCCTAGTGCAAAAGATAGCGAATGCCGCTAAAGAAAGAAATATAAAAAAGAGAGGCTCTATCACAGCAGGAACAAGAGTAAGGAGTGATTTGGAACTTAATTCACACGTTGAAAGTTTAACGGGCTTGCTATTTTGTTCATTTATATCAGAAAGATAATGCTCTGAGGAGAGCTGGATTTGATTCGCTACCGCAGACGCCTGTGTCGAAGTAGATGTCAACATTGAGGCGAATAGACGCTCCCCGACGGCTCTTTGATTCATACAAACCAACACCATCAGACAGGCAAACAGCACTAATCCTTTACCTAGCTTCATCGACCTCGTCATGTCTGTCTCAGATTATCTTCCTGAATTCACAATAATTAGCTAATTAAGTTAATAACAGGTTACATCTTACACAGGCAAATAAGCAACACAAGCACCATCATCTAACTTTACAAACAGTTCTCATCTATAAAATTCACTATTTTTTGCATTTTATCTGAAAAGCGGCACAGAACTTGCTACTTACTTAATAAATAGAAAACGAAACTATTTTGCACACTTTCGGTGCACGATAGTCGAGTTTCGGCAGTTTGTCTCTTTATTGGTGTCGCAGTTCACAACTGCCTAAATAATATGCGAGACAGCTCCCGAATTTAAAACAATTCGTTTTCAAAACTCATATTTTTTAATTACTTTTTAACAATAATAAAACATACAGCCGATGATCGTGTCATGATGAAAACCTCACGAAACATCTGCAAACACAACACCACAAAACCAAAATAAATCGAGTAATGTATCGTTAAAACACACACCTCGAAATATGGCGGATTGACACCGATGTTCTAAAGGAGCTGTAATTATGCGTATTAGCAAGCTTGTTTTAACAATGATGCTTTTGGGTGCAACCTGCGCAGTTCAAGCAGAAGAATTAAACGGTACTCTGAAAAAAATCAAAGATAACGGTGTGATTGTCGTGGGTCACCGCGAATCGTCAGTGCCATTTTCTTACTATGATAATAATCAGAAAGTTGTTGGCTACTCACAAGACTATTCCAACCTCATTGTTGATGCAGTGAAAAAGAAACTCAATATGCCTGATTTACAGGTGAAATTGATCCCTATCACCTCGCAAAACCGTATTCCATTACTGCAAAACGGCACATTTGATTTCGAATGTGGCTCCACAACAAATAACCTAGAGAGACAAAAACAAGCAGCCTTCTCTAATACTATTTTCGTGGTCGGAACTCGCCTGCTCGCGAAAAAAGACTCCGGTATCAAAGATTTTGCTGATTTGGCTGGCAAAAACGTGGTTGTAACCTCAGGTACAACGTCAGAAGTGATCCTGAATCAGTTAAATGATCAGAAAAACATGAAGATGCGCATTATCAGTGCTAAAGACCACGGTGACTCATTCCGTACTTTAGAATCTGGTCGTGCGGTTGCCTTTATGATGGATGATGCCCTATTAGCTGGTGAGCGCGCAAAAGCGAAACAACCGGATATCTGGGAAATCGTAGCAAAACCGCAAACTGAAGAAGCTTACGGCTGTATGCTGCGTAAAGATGACCCACAATTCAAAGCATTAGTTGATGAAACTATCTCAACTGCACAAAAATCTGGCGCAGCGGAAAAATCATTCGACCGCTGGTTTAATCAACCAATCCCACCGAAGAACCTGAATCTGAAGTTTACGTTATCTGATGAAATGAAAGCGCTGTTCAAATCACCAAACGATAAAGCATTAAACTAATAAAAAAGACAAACAGGGTGTTACTGAAGTAGGAGTCGCAAGGCGGTCGTTCCCGCCTTGCTTTCTCTTATTGCGGTATTCGGGACAATCAAATTGCCCACAGGAAGTCATATTATGTCAATTAATTGGAACTGGGGGATATTCCTTGAGAATGCCCCATTTGGGAATACCACCTATTTAGGGTGGCTAATATCTGGTTTAGAAGTCACTGTCACGCTATCCATCTGCGCTTGGATCATCGCCTTTCTAGTTGGCTCATTCTTCGGTATTTTACGCACAGTACCTAATCGCTTTTTAGCCTTTTTAGGGACTGCTTACGTTGAATTATTCCGTAACGTTCCGCTGATTGTTCAGTTCTTCACTTGGTATTTAGTGATCCCTGAACTGCTACCTCAATCCATCGGCGATTGGTTTAAAATGGAGTTAGATCCTAACTACCAGTTTTTCCTCTCTTCCATGCTATGCCTTGGCTTGTTTACGGCTGCGCGAATGACCGAGCAAGTTCGTGCTGCGATTCAATCTCTACCAAGAGGGCAACGTAATGCCGCGCTTGCGATGGGGCTAACTCTGCCACAAACCTATCGTTATGTGCTGCTCCCGAATGCTTATCGCGTCATTTTACCGCCGATGACTTCGGAAATGCTGAACTTGGTGAAAAACTCCGCTATCGCATCCACTATCGGGTTAGTGGATATGGCGGCTCAAGCAGGAAAATTACTCGATTACTCCGCCCATGCTTGGGAATCTTTCACAGCAATCACGCTCGCATATGTCGGTATCAACTTGATTATTATGCTGCTAATGAGCTTGCTTGAGCGCAAAGTGCGCTTACCCGGCACACTAGGAGGACGCTAAGATGGCTTATCAATTTGATTGGAGTTCCATTGAGCCAAGCATCCCATTCTTAGTGGATGGCTTTATTATCACAGCCAAAATTACGGCCGCTGCCATTGTGGTTGGGATTTTATGGGGAACCGTACTCGCCGTTATGCGTTTATCCAGCATTAAGCCACTGCGTTGGCTGGCGGCCTTTTACGTCAACACCTTCCGGTCAGTTCCATTAGTTATGGTACTGTTTTGGTTCTATTTAGTTGTGCCTAACATATTACAAAATGTTCTAGGCTTATCACCAAAAAATGATATTCGTTTAATATCCGCAGTGGTAGCCTTCTGTCTTTTTGAAGCGGCTTACTACTCTGAAATTATCCGTGCAGGTATTCAAAGTATCTCGAAAGGTCAGGCAAGCGCCTCCCTCGCTTTAGGTATGACCCAAATGCAAACCATGCGTTTAGTCGTATTACCGCAAGCGTTCAGAGCGATGGTGCCATTATTGCTGACCCAAGGTATTGTATTATTCCAAGATACCTCTTTAGTGTATGTTCTTGGGCTAACCGACTTCTTCAGAACCGCGACCAATATTGGTGAGCGTGACGGTACGCAAGTCGAAATGATACTCTTTGCGGGACTCATCTACTTTATTTTCAGTTTCGGCGCTTCAATGCTGGTGAATTATCTTAAGAAAAGGACTATTTCATGATTACCCTGAAAAATGTATCGAAATGGTATGGCCAATTTCAGGTGCTCACAGATTGCACAACTGAAGTCAAAAAAGGCGAAGTTGTGGTTGTATGCGGGCCGTCTGGTTCTGGTAAATCCACATTAATAAAAACAGTAAATGGGTTGGAGCCAATTCAACAGGGTGAAATTTTCGTTAACGATATCCAAGTTAATAGCAAAAAAACTGACCTTGCGAAGCTGCGCTCAAAAGTCGGCATGGTGTTCCAACACTTTGAACTGTTCCCTCACCTTTCCATTATTGAGAACCTAACATTAGCGCAAGTTAAAGTGTTAAATCGCGACAAAAAAGCCGCTGAAGCTAAAGGCTTAAAATTACTGGAGCGTGTGGGATTGGCGAGCCATGCCAATAAATTCCCTGCACAGCTCTCTGGTGGTCAACAGCAACGTGTCGCCATCGCTCGCGCGCTGTGTATGGATCCGATTGCCATGCTGTTTGATGAGCCAACTTCTGCCCTCGATCCAGAAATGATCAACGAAGTGCTGGATGTTATGGTGGAGTTAGCGAATGAAGGTATGACCATGATGGTGGTAACGCACGAAATGGGCTTTGCGAAAAAAGTGGCTAACCGCGTGATTTTTATGGATGAAGGGAAAATTATCGAAGACAGTAAAAAAGAGGATTTCTTCGCTAATCCGAAATCAGACCGCGCGAAAGATTTTCTGGCAAAAATCTTACATTAATCTCGTTTTAGGTTGCAGAAAGTCCGACAGGGCTTTTTGCAACTTCTCTCTCAGCTTTTCTTACCCACACAAAATTCACCTCGTTTTCTTAATTGGCACTTTTCCGCGCTTGAAATCTCTTAAAAAATTCTCTAACGTGTTCTAAGTTCAAACAAAACCTTGAACAAGGCAAATTCACCCTGAAATAGTTCAAGTTTTAGATAGTAAATTGAATTATGATAGGCGATACGCTTATTATTTTGTGCGCGCTCTTAGTTTCATCAACGTATGGCAATATCAACGTATCGCCAACCACTTTGTAGCACAAAATATAACAAACAGCTGAAACAGCAAGACCAAGTCCCTGTAAATTCATCTAATCGACGATTCATCGTTTTTTACAGACACAATGGCTTTCGGCATTGTTGTTTTCATGTGTGATCCGCTATGCTATGCGGATCCATTTTATAGAAAAGACATTCACCTGCTACAGACTAAACTGTAGCGATTATTCACCATAGGATTATCGGTGCCATGCAAGAACAATATCGTCCAGAAGATATAGAGCCTAAAGTACAGCGTCACTGGGATGAACACCAAACGTTCAAAGTGACAGAAGACAACAGCAAAGAGAAATACTACTGCCTGTCCATGCTACCTTACCCTTCTGGTCGACTACACATGGGCCACGTTCGTAACTACACCATTGGTGACGTGATCTCCCGCTACCAGCGTATGCTGGGTAAAAACGTTCTGCAACCAATTGGTTGGGATGCGTTTGGTCTGCCAGCTGAAGGGGCTGCTGTTAAAAATAACACTGCGCCTGCACCATGGACTTACGCCAATATCGATTACATGAAAGGTCAGCTGAAAATGCTGGGCTTCGGTTACGATTGGAACCGCGAAGTGACCACTTGTACGCCAGAATATTACCGTTGGGAACAGTGGTTCTTCACTAAGCTGTATGAAAAAGGCTTGGTCTACAAAAAAACCTCCGCAGTAAACTGGTGTCCACACGACTTAACCGTTCTCGCAAACGAACAAGTTATCGACGGCTGCTGCTGGCGCTGCGATAGCCAAGTTGAGCGTAAAGAGATCCCTCAGTGGTTTATTAAAATCACCGACTACGCTGAAGAGCTGCTCAATGACTTGGACAAACTGGAAGATTGGCCAGAACAAGTTAAAACCATGCAGCGCAACTGGATTGGTCGCTCAGAAGGTGTGGAAATCACGTTTGATGTTGCCGACCGTGCAGACAAATTAACCGTCTACACGACCCGCCCAGATACCTTTATGGGAGCAACCTATGTCGCGGTTGCAGCAGGTCACCCATTAGCGCAAGAAGCTGCCAAAGCGAATAGCGAATTAGCCGACTTTATCGATGAGTGCCGTAATACAAAAACTGCGGAAGCGGATATGGCAACCATGGAGAAAAAAGGTCTGGCAACAGGTCTGTATGTCGTTCATCCATTAACCCAAGAAAAATTACCAATTTGGGTCGCGAACTTTGTTCTGATGGAATACGGCACAGGCGCAGTGATGGCCGTTCCAGCTCACGACCAACGTGACTGGGAATTTGCTCATAAATACAATCTGCCAATCAAAGCAGTGATTGCAGATGCTGAAGGCAATACGCCTGACTTATCTCAAGAAGCGATGACTGAGAAAAATGCCCTGATCAACTCAGGTGAGTTTACTGGTTTAAGCAACGAAGCGGGCTTCAACGCGATCGCAGATAAACTGGTTTCGCTTGGTGCGGGTCAACGCAAAGTCAATTATCGCTTACGTGACTGGGGTGTTTCCCGTCAACGTTACTGGGGCGCGCCAATTCCAATGGCAACCTTAGAAGATGGTACCGTAGTTCCAGTTCCTGAAGACCAATTACCGGTTATTTTACCGGAAGATGTCACCATGAACGGCATCACTAGCCCGATTAAAGCGGATCCTGAGTGGGCAAAAACCACCATTAATGGTCAACCAGCGCTGCGTGAAACCGATACGTTCGATACCTTTATGGAATCATCTTGGTACTACGCACGTTACACTTGCCCACAATACGATGATGGTATGTTGAACCCAGAAGCAGCAAACTACTGGCTGCCAGTGGATCAATACATCGGCGGTATTGAACACGCCATCATGCACTTAATGTATTTCCGCTTCTTCCACAAATTAATGCGTGATGCAGGTCTGGTGAACTCTGATGAGCCAGCAAAACGTTTACTGTGCCAAGGTATGGTTCTGGCTGATGCCTTCTACTACACCGGTAGCGATGGTCATCGTGTATGGGTTTCTCCTGCGGATGCAATTGTTGAACGTGATGACAAAAACCGCATTACTAAAGCAGTAGACAGCGAAGGCCATGAACTGGTTTATACTGGTATGAGCAAGATGTCTAAATCTAAGAATAACGGTATCGACCCGCAATTAATGGTCGAAAAATACGGTGCTGATACCGTCCGTCTGTTCATGATGTTCGCCGCGCCACCAGAATTAACTCTGGAGTGGCAAGAGTCTAGCGTTGAAGGGGCTAACCGTTTCGTTCGTCGTGTATGGCGTTTAGTTCATGAACACGCACAAAAAGGTGCAACTCAGCCATTAGACATCAGCGCATTAACCGCAGAACAAAAAGATTTACGTCGCGACTTACATAAAACCATCGCGAAAGTGACTGATGATGTGGGTCGTCGTTACGCATTCAACACTGCTATCGCAGCGGTCATGGAATTTATGAACAAGTTAGTTCGTGCTCCGCAAGAAACTGAGCAAGACCGCGCTTTAGTTCAAGAATCTCTGGATGCTATCACGCTGATGTTGTCGCCAATCATTCCACACGCCTGTTTCGAAATGTGGAAAGCATTAGGTCACAATGACGATATCGATTTTGCAAACTGGCCTGTGGCTGATGAACAAGCCATGATCGACGATACCAAACTGGTTGTTGTTCAAGTTAACGGCAAAGTACGCGGTCGTATTACCGTTCCTGCCGATGCTAACCAAGAATTCGTTCTGGAAATGGCATCACAAGAAGGCAGCGTCGCGAAATACCTCGAAGGCGTTAGCATCCGTAAAGTCATTTACGTACCTGGTAAATTACTGAACTTAGTTGTTGGCTGATAAGGAGCCCAAGTGCGCTATCTGATAACTCTATTTCTCAGCCTGTCGGTGCTCGTCACCGCAGGTTGCGGTTTTCGTCTTCAAGGAACCACGCAACTTCCCGAAGAATTGAAAACATTACAGTTAAGTTCTGGCGACCCGTACAGTTACCAAACTCGTGTGGTTAGGGAACAGCTGCGACTCAATAACGTGACTCTGCTCGATTCTGGTCGCGCTGATGTGCCTATTTTGAAAATCGTAGGTTCAACAGAAAGCACCGATACCGTTTCGATTTATCAAGATGGTAAAGCGGCGGAGAAACAACTGACATTGGTCATGAAGGCGCAAGTGTTAATGCCGGATGGCGCGATTTATCCGCTGGAAACAAAAGTTGTGCGGACTTTCTTTGATAACCCGTTAGAAGCGCTCGCAAAAGATGCTGAGAACGAGATTGTGAAGCAAGAGATGCAACAACAAGCAGCACGTAACATCGTGCGCAAACTGCTTCTGGTTCACAGTGCTGAGTTAGAAAAAGCGAAAGCGCAAGCGGCTGAGAAACCTGTTGCCGAATAATGATACGCATTTATCCTGAACAGCTGGCCTCTTCGTTACAAGAGTCTCTAAGAGGCCGCTATCTCATTTGGGGCTCCGAGCCCCTTCTTATTCAAGAAAGCCAAGATGCTATTCGCCAAGTTGCACGCCAGCAAGGTTTTGAAGAGCATTTTACTTTCGCTTTAGAGCAAAATACGGATTGGGATGAAATTTTTAGTCTCTGCCAAGCGCTGAGTCTATTTGCCAGTCGCCAAATGCTCACCCTGTTCTTGCCTGAAAATGGCCCGAATGCCGCGATGGCAGACAAGCTAACGCAGCTTGCAGGTTTACTTCATTCCGATCTGCTATTAGTTCTACGCGGACATAAACTCACCAAAGCGCAAGAAAATAGTGCTTGGTTCAAAGCCATCAGCCAAGATGGTATCTATGTCAGTTGCCTAACCCCTGAATACCAACGTTTGCCGCAGTGGGTCTCTAAACGTGCTAGCCAAATGCGGCTCTCATTAGAAACTGAAGCAAACCAATTACTTTGCTATTGCTATGAAGGTAATTTATTGGGATTAGCGCAAGCGCTGGAGAGACTTTCCCTGCTCTATCCGGATGGAAAGCTCACTTACCCTCGTGTCGAAAGTGCGGTGAATGATTCCGCCCACTTTACGCCCTACCATTGGGTTGATGCGATCCTAGCGGGTAAGCCGCGCCGTTCATGGCATATCCTTGAACAGCTCAAGCAAGAAGATGTTGAACCTGTCATTTTACTGCGAGCTATCCAACGGGAATTAATGTTGCTGATCACGTTAAAACGTCAATCCGCTACCACCTCATTAAAAACGCTATTTGACCAACATAAAGTTTGGCAAAACCGTCGAGGATTGTTAGGCGAGGCACTGCAACGTTTGAGCTTACATCAATTACAATCTGCGTTAATGCTGCTCACCCAAGCTGAAATTCACACTAAGCAGGATTTTTCTCACTCTTCATGGCCGGATTTGCAATCTCTTTCCATGGTGTTATGCGGTAAAACCGATGCTGAACATTTTATTTTGCCGCGATAATAGCCAGTAGCTCAGTAAAACACAGATAAACAAGTCACCTGATATCAAATGGTAATGAATGATGAACGCTAAACCACAAGGTCTACAAGCGCTATTTGGGGGAACTTTTGACCCTATTCATTATGGGCATCTACGCCCTGTTGAAGCATTAGCTAATCAGGTGGGACTGCAAAAAGTGATTTTGCTGCCGAACCATGTTCCACCTCATCGACCTCAACCGGAAGCTAGCCCTACCCAGCGATTAGAAATGGTAAAACTGGCCATTCAAAATAATCCGCTGTTTACTGTTGATACGCGAGAACTCCAGCGAAACACCCCCTCTTTTACAATCGAAACGCTCAGTGAATTGCGTCAAGAGCTTGGTCAGAAACAGCCTCTTGCGTTCATTATTGGTCAAGATTCCCTATTATCCATTAATACCTGGCATGGCTGGACTCAGCTATTGGATAAATGCCATCTGCTGGTCTGTGCGAGACCGGGTTACGCCACACATTTTAGCGATCCTGACATGCAACAGTGGCTGCAACAGCATCAAGTACAAGACCCGCAAATATTGAGCCAAACGCCCTGTGGTTCGATTTTTATTGGTGACACACCACTGGTTAATATTTCAGCAACTGAAATACGTGAACAACTCAGCGAAGGTCAGGCTTGTGAGGATCTACTGCCTCGTGTGGTTTATCACTATATTCAACAGCAACATTTGTATCAAAAATAAGCAATTTTATTTCTATTAACCAAATAGGAATGTCAGCAAATAATTTATTCTCTTTTATTCACTTAATTTCGATTTAATTAATTGCACAACTCAGCGCTTATTCTAGAATATTGATACGCAAGAGATAGGGATATTTTATTTGTAAAGTTACGATAATTGTCTTGCCCAATGGATAAGATATCCCTATAAATTGCCCTCTTACGCCAATAAAAAATAATTTAGCCGATTTTTGTGAAAATCTGGGGTAAAATGGCGGCACTTTGCTAGGGGGATCCCCCTAGAAAGCACAATGATGAATAGTCTTTAACAAGAATAGTGTTTAACAAGAGATTCTCTCAATTTGAATGAAAGGTGAACCTTTTGCAAGGAACTGAACTCCAACAATTTATTATCGATCAACTTGAAGATGCGAAAGCTGAAGATATCATTTCGATCGATGTCCATGGGAAATCAAGTGTTACTGACCAAATGATTATCTGCACAGGGACGTCAACTCGTCACCTGATGTCTGTGGCTGATCGTTTAATTGATGCGTGCCGTAAAAATGGCTTAATGCCTCTCGGTGTTGAAGGCCAAGGCATTTCAGACTGGATTGTTGTCGACCTTGGTGATGCCATCGTCCATATCATGCAAGATGAAAGCCGCCGCATGTACGAACTTGAAAAGCTCTGGAGCTGAGTTTGAAATTACAACTCATCGCTGTCGGAACTAAAATGCCGGACTGGGTACAGACCGGCTTTATGGATTACCTTCACCGTTTTCCCAAAGATATGCCTTTCGAATTAACCGAAATCCCCGCAGGAAAACGTGGAAAAAATGCAGACATCAAACGCATTCTCGAAAAAGAAGGTGAATTGATGCTTGCCGCTGTCGGCAAAGGCAATCGTATCGTCACACTGGATATTCCAGGAGATCGTTGGGATACACCCAAATTAGCCGTACAGTTAGATAAGTGGAAACAAGATGGTCGTAATGTCAGTCTGTTAATTGGTGGGCCTGAAGGACTTGCTCCGGCATGTAAAGATGCCGCAGAACAAAGTTGGTCGCTATCACCACTAACACTACCCCATCCGCTAGTTCGCGTCCTTGTTGCCGAAAGTCTTTATCGGGCATGGAGTATTACGACTAATCACCCATATCATCGGGAATAGTTAGGAATTAATTTGTACACAATGGCAATGGGATGAAACAACAACGCACCCCTTTTCGCGACCATACCGCAGAATCAGTTTTGTTTATTCGCCGAGCATTAATTGCTTTCGGCGTCATTGTCATACTTACTTCAATCCTCGTGACCAATTTGTATCATCTACAAGTCGTCCGTCATGACGATTACCAAACACGCTCAAATGATAACCGCATTAAATTGGTGCCGATTGCGCCTAGCCGCGGCATTATTTATGATCGAAAAGGCACGCAATTAGCCCTCAATAGCACCTTTTATCAGCTAGAAATTGTTCCTGAAAAAGTCGATGACTTACAGGAAACACTCGACAAGCTACGGGATGTTGTTGACCTTACTGACGAAGATATCACCAACTTTGAAAAAGAGCGTAAACGCTCTCGCCGCTTTACCTCTATTGCGCTGAAAACGCAGCTAAATGAAGTTCAAGTTGCCCGCTTTGCCGTTAATCAATATCGCTTTCCCGGCTTAGAAGTGAAAAGTTACCAGCGTCGCTCATACCCGTATGGTTCCGCATTAACCCACGTTATCGGCTACGTCGCAAAAATTAACGATAAAGACGTCGAACGCCTTGATAAAGAAGGGTTATTACCAAACTACGCTGCCAGCCATGATATCGGTAAATTAGGTATTGAGCGTTACTATGAAGATGTTTTACATGGTAAAACGGGCTACGAAGAAGTTGAAGTGAATAGCCGTGGCCGAGTGATCCGCCAATTACACGAGCAGCCGCCACAAGCAGGTCGTGATATTTATTTAACTATCGACCTTGAATTACAAACTTATATTGAGAAAATCCTCACTACCAGCCGTGCTGCGGTTGTCGTCACAGACCCGCGTAATGGTGAGATCCTCGCCTTAGTTTCCACACCAAGTTACGATTCAAACTTGTTTGTGAACGGAATTTCCAACAAAGATTATCAAGACCTGTTAAATAACCCTAATAGACCGTTAATCAACCGAGCGACTCAGGGTTTATATCCACCCGCATCGACGGTGAAACCCTTTATCTCTGTCGCGGCATTAAGCGAAAAAGTAATTACGCCAAACACCACAATCTACGACCCAGGTTGGTGGCAACTCCCCGGCTCAGAAAAACGCTATCGTGACTGGAAACGCTGGGGACACGGTAAACTAAATGTGGTCAAATCTATCATTGAATCCGCGGATACCTTCTTCTACCAAGTCGCTTATGACATGGGGATTGACCGTCTTTCCGAATGGATGACCCGATTTGGTTACGGGGAATATACTGGTATTGACCTTTCCGAAGAGCGTCAAGGGATCATGCCAACCCGTGAATGGAAACAAAAACGCTATAAAAAGCCATGGTACCAAGGGGACACCATCCCAGTCGGGATTGGTCAAGGTTATTGGACATCAACACCAATCCAAATGTCTAAAGCACTGATGACGTTGATTAATGACGGAAAAGTCAAAACACCTCATTTGTTGTATGGAACCAAACTTGGTGATGCCATGGTGCCTTATGAAGACAAAGAAACTCGACAAATTGGCGATATCCATTCTGGATATTGGGAACTGGCCAAAACGGGTATGTACGGCGTAGCCAATGCGCCAAATGGTACCGGTAAGCGTAGTTTCGTTGGGACGCCTTATAAAGTGGCTGCAAAATCAGGAACGGCGCAGGTATTTAGTTATGAAACCTATAACGCCAGCAAATTAGCCGAGCACTTGCGTGACCATAAACTAATGATTGCTTATGCACCTTATGATAAACCCACTATTTCCGTTGCCATTATTTTAGAAAACGGGGGAGCAGGCCCTGCAGTTGGTGATATTGTTCGCCAAATCTTTGACCATGTCCTGTTAGGTGATAACAAAACCCAAGTCGAAAGTACGGGTGCCAGTGCAGAGGAAGATCGTTAATCATGACTGACGATAAGAGAAAATTATCACTATCAACACGTCTGCACATTGATGTGCCTATGTTATTAATCATCATCGCCTTACTCGCTTATAGCGCCTTCATCATGTGGAGCGCTAGCGGGTTAGATCCTGATATGATGGAGCGAAAACTAGGGCAAATTTTTTCCGGTTTTGTCGTGATGATCGTGATGGCGCAAATTCCACCTCGCATGTATGAAAGCCTCGCGCCACACCTGTTTATTTTCTGCGTGATTCTATTAGTCTTCGTTGATGTGTTTGGGCAAATCAGTAAAGGGGCTCAGCGCTGGTTAGATTTGGGCTTTGTACGATTCCAACCGTCAGAGATTGCGAAAATCGCAGTACCGCTCATGGTCGCTCGCTTTATGAACCGCGACTCATGCCCGCCATCCTTTAAAAATACCTGTATTGCTCTCGTGTTTATTTTTGTCCCAACATTACTGGTAGCGGCTCAACCCGATTTGGGTACCTCGATCCTTGTTGCTGCATCAGGGCTATTTGTCCTATTTTTAGCGGGAATGAGCTGGCGTTTAATTGCCGTTGCTGCCGTCGCCGTTGCCGCCTTTATTCCGATGCTCTGGTTCTTCTTAATGCATGACTATCAGAGAGCGCGAGTCATGATGCTACTTGACCCAGAAAGTGACCCGTTAGGTAAAGGCTATCACATCATCCAATCTAAAATTGCGATTGGTTCTGGCGGTTTAATGGGTAAAGGCTGGTTGGAAGGTACTCAGTCTCAGCTAGAATTTTTACCTGAACGTCACACCGACTTTATTTTCGCTGTATTAGCTGAAGAGCTTGGATTGATTGGTGTCTTGATCTTATTGGGTCTTTATATCCTATTGATTATTCGTGGGCTATACATTGCAGCAAATGCGCAAAACACCTTCGGACGAGTCATGGTCGGCGGATTAATCCTAATCCTATTTGTGTATGTGTTTGTTAATATTGGTATGGTGAGTGGTATTCTACCTGTCGTGGGAGTTCCCCTCCCCTTAGTGAGTTATGGGGGCTCAGCCTTAATTGTTTTAATGGCTGGATTCGGTATTATCATGTCTATCCATACCCACAGAAAATTTTTATCTAAGAGTTTATAAAATGAGGCTTAGTATGCGTTTACAATGGATTATGCTCGCCATGGCAACCACATTACTCAGTGGGTGTATTAACGAAAACGTTAAGCAGCAGCCAACAGTCCCCACCAATGTCCCTACACAAGATGTGTTGGGTGCTGAGCCACATTATGAGCCTTATCACCCAACGGCAAATAATGATTACCAGCGTAATGGCAAGCAATACCAAATTGTCCGTGAACCCGCGCAATTTTCCCAAGTGGGCTATGCTTCAATCTATGGTCAAGAAGCTTCCGGCCAATTGACTGCCATTGGTGAACGCGCTAACCCAGTAGAATTAACCGCGGCTCACCCTACACTACCTATTCCTAGTTATGCCCGTATCACCAACATGATGAACGGACGTATGATGGTAGTTCGCATTAATGATCGTGGTCCTTATACTCCCGGTAAAAGTATTGCCGTATCCCGTGCAGTCGCCGATCGTTTAAATCTGATGACGACCACAAAAATTAAAATTGATGCCATCCAAGTTGCTCCAGATGGAAGCTTATCTGGACCTGGAACTGTAGGTTCAAACTTTGTTAAACAAAGTTATGCCCTGCCGGATCGTCCACAATTAGGCTCCGGTCCATTAGGAACACCGGTGATGCAAGAATCCCCAGCGCCAAGTAATGCCTTACCTGTAAAACAGCCTGCGGAACCTATGCAACCAACGATGCCGGATATGAACATCAAGCAACCAGAACCTCAAGTTGCACCGAAAACAACGGCAACAGAATCCGTTCCTGAACGTGGTTTTTTAGTTCAAGCTGGTGCTATCAGTAGCAAAGCCAATGCACAGAGTATGTTGGATAACTTAAAAAATCAGTTTAACGTACCGGGTCGTCTACAGCCTTACAATGGCATCTACCGTGTTCAATTAGGGCCTTTTGCAACGAGACAACAAGCCGTAGAGATACAATCTCGTTTGCAGTCTGAGCGCAATCAACAATCCATGGTTGTTGCCCCTTAATCACTCAATGACCGAATAATTTACGTTGCTGGGGGAAATTATTGATAGCTCCCCCTGCAACTTAAAGTACAACGGGTATAAACTAACGTAAATTTATCTGCACAGCGCAAGAGCTTCTTTTATCTGCCTTCGAACTTTTGCTAAACTGCGCTTTCTTGTGTTAACCGAATGTTGGATGTAATGATACAACCATGAAAAATGTCTCCTCATCACGCAATGTCTTTCTGCCACAAATCGTGCGTCAGACTGCGCTGGCTTCTGCACTGATCGTTTCTACTGTCACTTTTGCAAATGCAAACGAAGCGTTTCCAAATACTTCAGTTCCTGCGGCTCCAGCTATCGATGCTGAAGCGTATATCTTGATTGATTACAATTCAGGTAAAGTGCTTGCCGAAAGTAATGCAGATCAGCGCCGCGACCCTGCTAGCTTGACCAAAATGATGACGAGCTATGTCATCGGCCAAGCCATTAAATCAGGTAAAATTGGCGCGAATGACATGGTCACCGTGGGTGATGATGCATGGGCGACAGGCAACCCAATTTTCAAAGGCTCTTCATTAATGTTCTTAAAGCCTGGGGATCGCGTGAGTGTCTCTCAGCTAACCCGTGGTATTAACTTACAATCCGGTAATGATGCCTGTGTTGCTATGGCTGACTATGTCGCGGGGGACCAAGCTAACTTTGTTAACTTGATGAACACCTACGTGAATAAACTGGGCCTGCAAAATACGCACTTCCAAACCGTTCATGGTCTCGATGCAGAGGGTCAATACAGCTCTGCTCGTGATATGGCGTTGATTGGGCAAGCGCTGATCCGTGATGTGCCGGAAGAGTACGAAATTTATAAAGAAAAAGAATTCACATTTAACAATATCCGCCAAACTAACCGTAATGGTCTGTTATGGGATAAGAGCCTTGCGGTTGATGGGATCAAAACGGGTCACACTGATGCAGCAGGTTATAACTTAGTTGCCTCCGCAAAAGATGGCGATATGCGTCTTATTTCCGTCGTTATGGGTGGAAAGAGCAGCAAAGGTCGTGATGCAGAAAGCAAAAAATTACTGACTTACGGCTTCCGCTTCTATGAAACAGTGAAACCACTGCAAGCTGGCGTCGAATTTGCCACTGCCCCAGTTTGGTTTGGCGATGACAGCGAAATTAAACTAGGTGTGGTTGAAGACCTGTACCTCACGATCCCTCGCGGTCGTTTAAAAGACTTAAAAGCAAGCTACGAATTAACTACCACTGAAATCGAAGCGCCACTGAAAAAAGGCCAGCAAGTGGGAACGATTAGCTTCCAATTAGACGGTAAAACCATCGAACAGCGTCCTTTAGCGGTATTAAAAGATGTTGAAGAAGGTGGTTTCTTCAGCCGTTTAATCGACTACATCAAACTATTATTCCATCGTTGGTTTGGTTAATACTTGAAATTGAAATCAGTTAACCCCATATAGTTTGTATCTGAAAGCCTGTAGTGAAATACAAACCCTGATGGGGAATGAATTGGCTGGCGAAATCTATTTTCTTCCAGCCAATTTTTATGCAGGCGCTAATCAATATTTTAGGAGTGCCCATGAAAACGAAATTAGGTGAACTGCTTGAGTTCCCATGTCCATTGACCTACAAAGTGATGGGCCTAGCGCAGCCAGAATTAGTTGACCAAGTCATTGAAGTGGTTCAACGCCATGCTCCAGGTGATTATGCACCAGACGTTAAACCGAGCAGCAAAGGCAACTACCATTCTGTATCTATTACGATTAACGCTACTCATATTGAGCAAGTTGAAACGCTCTATACTGAGTTAGGCGCATTAGAGTTAGTGAAAGTTGTGCTGTAATTAGCAACAAAAAAACCGAGCCACCGGCTCGGTAAGTTAATGACAAAGAGGGATAAAAGCGTGGTTTTTCCCTCTTTGTGTTATCAGGCGAAAATCAATAAATTGATTTTCCTTGTTAGTTTTACAACCCAAAAGAGCCATTTCCAAACCTGATGGGTTTGTCAATGGTCTGTCCGAGCCTCCGGCTCGGTTTTTTATTATCCGCAATATCAGCTAAAAAATAACAAGTTAATAACAAGACAAACTGGTGGTAACGCGTTCACAGCGTTATACTGCCATTCATCTTTACAGCCTGTGGACACCGAATTTTGTCGAAGAATAGCATCATCATCCGCGACTTAGGTCTGGCTCCCTACGAGAGCACATCTGAGGCAATGCACCAATTTACTGAATCCCGCACCCCTGATACCTGCGACGAAATTTGGCTGGTTCAGCACCCTTCTGTATTTACCCAAGGGCAAGCTGGCAAAGCCGAACACCTTCTCGCGCCAGGAAATATCCCTGTTATCCAAAGCGATCGCGGTGGACAAGTGACTTACCATGGTCCCGGTCAGCAAGTCATGTATGTGATGATAGATCTAAAACGTAGCCACATTGGTGTCCGTGAGCTTGTTAGCGCCCTAGAAAATTGCGTGGTCAATACCCTCGCCCATTTTAATATTAGTGCGTATCCGCGCCCTGATGCACCCGGCGTTTATGTCAACGGAGACAAAATTTGCTCCCTTGGCTTACGTATTCGAAAAGGCTGTTCATTCCATGGATTGGCGCTGAATGTGGATATGGATCTCGAGCCTTTTAATCGCATTAACCCTTGTGGTTATAGTGAATTGAAAATGACACAAGTGAGAGCACTGTCGCCAAACATTACATTAAACGATGTTCAGCCAGTGCTTATTAGTCAGTTCTGTGACACACTTGGATTTCATATTGTTCAATAATAATGCTATAATTTTTTAACATTTTTCAAAAAAATTTTAATGGCAAACAGATAACTGGAACCGGCACATTATGAGTAAACCAATTCAGATCGAGCGTGGAATTAAATACCGTGACGCCGATAAAATGGCACTGATCCCTGTTAAAAACGTGGTGACGGAACGTGAAGAAATTCTACGTAAACCTGACTGGATGAAAATCAGATTGCCAGCTGATTCTACGCGAATTCAAGGCATTAAAGCCGCAATGCGTAAAAATGGCCTGCACTCAGTCTGCGAAGAAGCTTCCTGTCCTAACCTCTCTGAATGTTTTAATCACGGAACCGCCACCTTTATGATCTTAGGTGCGATCTGTACTCGCCGTTGTCCATTCTGTGACGTTGCCCATGGTCGACCAAATGCCCCTGATGCGAATGAACCAGTAAAATTAGCGCAAACCATCAAAGATATGGCACTGCGATATGTGGTTATTACCTCCGTTGACCGTGATGATTTACGTGATGGCGGTGCTCAGCACTTCGCTGACTGTATCAGTGCCATTCGAGAAAAAAGCCCGACCATTAAAATTGAAACTCTCGTCCCTGACTTCCGAGGACGTATGGATCGCGCATTAGAAATTCTCACCGCGACACCACCGGATGTGTTTAACCACAACCTTGAAAACGTACCGCGTATTTACCGCCAAGTTCGCCCGGGTGCTAACTACGAATGGTCTCTGAAATTATTGGAAAAATTCAAAGAAGCGCACCCTGAAATCCCAACAAAATCCGGCCTAATGGTGGGCTTAGGGGAAACCAATGAAGAGATCATTGAAGTGATGCGTGATCTGCGTCGTCATGGCGTAACTATGTTAACGTTGGGGCAATACTTGCAGCCAAGCCGCCACCATTTACCCGTTAAACGCTATGTAAGCCCTGCTGAGTTCGATGAAATGAAAGAGGCAGCGATGGATATGGGCTTCACTCACGCAGCCTGTGGCCCGTTTGTGCGCTCTTCCTATCATGCCGATCTACAAGCAAAAGGCGAAGAAGTTAAATAATATTAATCTTTTCGTCAAAATAGTGATTAAAAGAAACCCCAATTGTGAATGACTACACATTGGGGTTTTTTATTAGTTACCTAATTTATCACCAATAAAAAATATCATTAGGTCAATTTTAACCATAAAAAAACTCGCGCTAGCAAAGCTAGTGCGAGTTCAGTGCTGTTCGTTTCTAAGTATTTAATTACAAAGAGACAACGTTAGCAGCTGATGGACCTTTCGCGCCTTCAGTGATTTCAAATTCAACTTTTTGACCTTCTGCTAAGGTTTTGAAACCGTCGCCAGAAATTGCAGAGAAGTGAACAAAAACATCTTTGCTACCATCTTCTGGAGTGATAAAACCAAAACCTTTGGACTCATTGAACCACTTAACGTTACCTTTAACTTTAGACATCAAATATTACCTTTAAAATAAAATAGACACACCATCTGTATCAAGCTCAGTACATCAAATATATAACTGGCTTGTCTACAACCTAGATCACGAAAATTGATTTAAATGATAAAAAAATATTATTTATCCACCTTTTTCGCCCAGAAAACGGGGATAATTCTTAATAATAGTAATTAATGCAAAGGTAAGTATTACTCATGGTTAATTTTTTAGCGTTTACTTCTCATGAATAAGTAACCAATCTTTAATATCCAATCCTCCCGTGTAACCCACCAGCTTTCCGTCATGTCCTAAAACACGATGGCAAGGCACAATCAAAGATATAGGATTACGAGAATTGGCCATACCGACTGCTCGACAATAGTTAACCGAGCCCAGTTTTAAGGCGAGATCTTTATAACTCCAGCGCTCACCATAAGGAATTTCGCACAAATGCTTCCAGACTTTTTTCTGAAATTCAGTACCTTGTGGATTCAATTTAACCGAAAACACTTTCCGCTTATGATTAAAATATTCTTTTAGTTCTTTCGCACACTGCTTTGAGAATTCGTTTTTCGACTCCTTCTCCGTTTTTTCATCAACAAAATAGATACTCGTCACACCTTCATCATCAGCCGTAATATGGATCCACGGTTTCGGAAAGTTTTCTGGGGCTACTAAATATTGATGGTACATAACATCTCCTCAAAAGTATTCATTTACCTGATTGTATATACAGTTATAAGGTAAATTATTTCTACTTTGCAATGATATTTTTTCTCAGTGTAGCTAACTGAATCATCTCCCCCTGAATTTTTTTATTTCCAATGTTAATAACAGCATAGACAATAATTTGAATGATTATCATTCAAATAAAGAAATCACTATATATTGTATGGTTGAAATATTTTTTATCTATATATAGGATTCAATCATCTTCAACACACCACCATTACGTAACTACCACGTTCTGAAAATGTTAAGGTGAAAAAAATGACTGAGATTACCATTTATAGTAAGCCCAACTGCGTTCAATGTAATGCCACCTACCAAGCGTTTGAACGCAAGCAATTATCGTACACCATTATCGATCTTTCTGAAGACAACCAAGCCATTGAGTTCATAAGAAAACTAGGATATCAGCAGCTTCCTGTCGTCATTGTAGGAGAGCAGCATTGGTCTGGCTTCCGCCCCGATAAAATCAATTCATTGATTGAGTAAGTGAGGTTGAAATGACCACTCAACCGCTAATTTATTTCTCGAGTCGCTCAGGTAATTGCCATCGATTCGTCGAAAAATTGCAATTGCCAGCCACTCGCATTCCCATAGGTCATCTACCTGAAAATGCGCTTCTCGCCTCACAGCCCTATGTACTGTTGCTACCGACTTATGGCGGAGGAACCGCTCATGGAGCCGTGCCTAAAGAAGTGGTGCACTTTCTCAATATCGAGGCAAACCGTGCGTTAATTCGCGGAGTCATCGCCGCGGGCAATACCAACTTTGGCGAGGCTTATGCCATTGCTGGCAACATTGTCGCTCAAAAATGCGCAATCCCCTTCCTCTACCGATTTGAATTATTAGGCACAGAGCGCGATGTGCAATCTGTAAAACAAGGATTAAAAACATTCTGGGCTCACACAAAGGAGCAGATCAATGGATAACCCACAGCAAAATAATAATCATAATAACAATGCGGACTATCACGCGCTCAATGCGATGCTAAACCTTTATGATAATGAAGGCCGATTACAGCTGGATAAAGACAAACAAGCCGCGCATCTCTATTTCCGCCAGCATGTAAATCAAAACACGGTCTTTTTTCATGACCTAAAAGAAAAACTCGATTTCTTAGTCAACGAAAATTACTACGAAGAAGAGGTGCTCGCACAATACGATTTCCCATTTATTAAACAGCTTTTCAAACAAGCCTACGCCCACAAATTTCGCTTCCAAACCTTTTTGGGTGCCTTTAAGTATTACACCAGCTACACCCTAAAAACCTTCGATGGCGAGCGCTATCTTGAACGTTATGAAGACCGCGTTTGTATGGTTGCCCTAGCTTTAGCCCAAGGCTCAAAATTCCTCGCGACTCTCTTAGTGGATGAAATCATTAGCGGACGTTTTCAACCAGCCACTCCCACATTCCTTAATGGCGGCAAAAAGCAACGAGGTGAGCTTATTTCCTGCTTTTTACTGCGCATAGAAGATAATATGGAATCTATCGGGCGCTCCGTGAATTCAGCGTTACAGCTTTCTAAGCGCGGCGGTGGAGTCGCTTTCTTGATGAGTAATTTGCGCGAACAAGGCGCGCCAATTAAACAGATAGAAAACCAATCGTCTGGCGTGGTTCCAGTGATGAAAATGCTGGAAGATGCGTTTTCCTATGCCAATCAGCTAGGAGCAAGACAAGGTGCTGGTGCGGTCTATCTTCATGCTCACCACCCCGATATCCTGCGATTTTTAGATACCAAACGGGAAAATGCGGATGAAAAAATTCGTATTAAAACGCTTTCGCTTGGCGTCGTGATCCCCGACATCACCTTCCAACTCGCTAAAAATAATGAAGATATGTACCTGTTTTCCCCCTATGACATCCAAAAAGTCTATGGGGTACCGATGTCTGAAATCAGCGTGACAGAAAAATATCATGAAATGGTAAATAACAAAGCCATCAAGAAATTCAAAATTAATGCACGAGAGTTTTTCCAGACTATCGCTGAAATTCAATTTGAATCTGGCTATCCCTACATTTTGTTTGAGGATACGGCTAACCGCGCCAATCCCATTGCAGGTCGAATCAATATGAGTAACTTGTGCTCTGAGATTTTACAGGTAAACCAGCCTAGCCTTTATGAAGAGGATTTAAGTTACCAACATATTGGTAAAGATATTAGTTGTAATTTAGGCTCCATGAACATCGCCAAAACCATGGATTCCCCTGATTTTGCACGCTCGATTGATACGGCTGTTCGCGCCCTCACTGCCGTTTCTGATATGAGCAATATTCGCTCTGTTCCATCCATAGCCAAAGGCAACCAACAATCTCACGCCATTGGTTTAGGGCAAATGAATTTGCATGGTTTCTTAGCCCGTGAACATATTCATTATGGTTCTGAAGAAGGGTTAGATTTTACTAATATCTACTTTTACACCGTGGCATACCACGCCTTAAAAACCTCTAACCAATTGGCTATTGAACGTCAACAAACCTTTGATGGTTTTGAAATGTCCACCTACGCCAGTGGCGAGTATTTTGATAAATATATCAACAAAACCTGGTCACCAAAGACCCAAACCGTGCAGGAATTATTCCGACGTTCGGGCATCGAAATACCAACACAGGCGGACTGGCAGACATTAAAACAGTCCGTGATGACCCATGGAATTTACAATCAAAACTTGCAGGCCATTCCGCCAACAGGATCTATCTCTTATATCAATAATGCTACCTCCAGCATTCATCCCGTAGTAGCACCTATTGAAATTCGCAAGGAAGGGAAAATTGGTCGTGTCTATTATCCTGCTCCTTTTATGACGAATGAGAATCTCGAATTCTACCAAGATGCTTATCAAATAGGTCCTGAGAAAATTATTGATACCTATGCCGAGGCCACTCAGCACGTCGATCAAGGTTTATCACTAACCCTATTTTTTGATGGCAATGCCACCACCCGCGATATCAATAAAGCCCAAATATACGCATGGCGAAAAGGGATCAAAACCTTGTATTACATTCGATTACGTCAGACTGCACTTGAAGGCACCGAAGTCGAAGGCTGCGTCTCCTGCTCACTGTAAAAGGAAAAAGATAATGACCACCAGCACGCTCAATCGCCCTGTTCAAGCGATCAACTGGAACCGTATCCAAGATGATAAAGATCTCGAGGTCTGGAATCGACTAACCAGCAACTTTTGGCTACCGGAAAAAATCCCACTGTCCAATGACACAGTTTCTTGGAACACTCTGACACCTGCCGAGCAAAAGCTCACCATACGCGTTTTTACTGGGCTAACCTTGTTGGATACCATCCAAAATACCGTTGGGGCACCGTGTTTAATGGGTGATGCTCAAACACCCCACGAAGAAGCCGTTCTCTCTAATATCAGCTTTATGGAGGCTGTCCACGCACGCTCCTACAGCTCTATCTTTTCAACGCTGTGCTCCACTGCCGATGTTGATGAAGCATACCGTTGGAGTGAAGAAAACAGTGCATTGCAAAATAAAGCCAAAATTATTTTGTCTTACTACTGCGATGAACATCCACTGAAGAAAAAAGTCGCCAGCGTCTTTTTAGAATCTTTTTTGTTTTACTCGGGCTTTTATTTACCCATGTACTGGTCAAGCCGTGGAAAACTCACCAATACCGCTGATTTAATCCGCCTAATCATCCGCGATGAAGCGATTCATGGTTACTATATTGGCTATAAATTTCAAAAAGCTCTTGTCCATTATTCTGAACAGGAACGCAATGAAATTAAGGATTTTACTTTTTCATTATTGTTTGATTTATATGAAAATGAAATCAAATACACCCAAGAGTTGTATGATGGCGTTGGCTGGAGTGAAGATGTAAAAAGCTTCCTTCACTATAATGCGAATAAAGCCTTGATGAATTTGGGCTATGAGGCGCTGTTCCCTGACTCAATAACCCAAGTTAGCCCAGAGATTTTGTCGGCACTTTCGCCTGATGCCAACGAAAACCATGACTTTTTCTCAGGTTCAGGTTCATCCTATGTGATTGGTAAAGCAGTCAGTACTGAAGATGATGATTGGCTTTTTTGAATAACATCAACAAAAATATCTCGCATCAATCTTTTGAAAAAAATAATAAAATCACTTAAATCATTAATACTATAAACGGTCATAGTGGGATAGGCTTACTGCCTACCCACAAGATCATAAAATAACATTCATATCCGAAGCATAATGAGCATGAAAACACCACAAGCGGAACTGACTACGGGCTTAACGCTCTTAATGGCCATCGCCACTGGACTGGTCGTTGCCAGTAACTATTACGCACAGCCCCTGTTAGACACTATCGCACTCCAATTCAACCTAACAACCAACATGGCCGGCTTTATTGTGACCGCCGCCCAATTAGGTTATGCCGTTGGGTTACTCTTCCTTGTTCCTCTTGGTGATCTTTTTGAACGCAAAAAATTGATCATTGTGATGACAACATTGTCAGCCAGTGGCTTATTAATCACTGCACTTTCTGACAATATTTGGCAAATTCTTCTCGGTACCGCCCTCACAGGGTTATTCTCCGTTGTCGCCCAAGTTCTTGTTCCTATGGCAGCTTCTATTGCAAAGCCTCACCAACGGGGCAAAGCGGTGGGCACCATTATGAGTGGATTACTTCTTGGTATCTTACTTGCCCGAACTATCTCTGGTGGCGTGGCAATGATAGGCGGTTGGCGAGCAATTTACTGGGTTGCCTTTGGATTAATGATGCTTCTGATCCTAATTTTGGCACTTAAATTACCGCGCTATCACCAAAAAACGGAGCTTAACTATTTTCAACTTATTGGCTCTATCGGACGCCTGTTTTTTACTACACCAGTCTTAGCGACTCGATCACTACTTGGTGCCCTCACTTTCGCTAACTTTGCACTACTATGGACAGCGATGGCATTCTTATTAGCCAGTCCACCTTTTAATTATTCAGAGGGCACTATCGGGTTATTTGGTCTGGTTGGCGCTGCAGGCGCATTAATGGCAACCCAAGCCGGACGCCTAGTGGATAAAGGTAAAGGCAAATTAGTTACCACCCTAGGGCTAATTCTCTTGTTGCTATCGTGGATCCCGATTGGCCTAGCAAAATATTCACTCATCGCTTTTATTATCGGTATCTTAGTACTTGATTTGGCCATTCAAGGCGTTCATGTGACTAACCAAAGCACGCTTTACCGTATTATGCCTGAAGCACGAAATCGCTTAACTGCCGGTTATATGACCAGTTATTTTATTGGTGGAGCACTTGGCTCATTACTTTCAGGTTATGCCTATGAACATGCAGGCTGGATGGGCGTCGCTATTTCAGGTGTTATTATCACTGGCATCAGTTTAATCATTTGGGCAATCGGCTCTCGATTCGATCCAACAATTACCTCTGAACAGTAATTACTTCATTCATTTATATCTATAGCAGACATCTATTTGGCTGCTATAGAACTCTATACTCATTTAATATTTCATTTATTCTTCATGCGCACATTATTTAGCCTATTATTATGGCACTGTGATAATAATCATCATGTTAAATAGCTAACAATGATAAATAATTGGTTCAAGGTATAATTTACCTAGAAAAAGTTAATAAGTGACACAGTTAAGCAAAAAGTATATCTTTATCAAATGGTATACTTCTTACCCATAAAATATTAATTCGGTATTACTCAATACCCTAGATGTCTTTCTAGGGTATTTACACCAAAAAACAGAAAGATCCTTCTATCTTGTAATTATTGAGTAATAAAAAAAATGGTATTGAGTTAATGCGATGTGATTATATATTGTTTTATATGATTTTATTTGTCGTATAAAACGCAATTATATTTTCATCTATTTACCTACATGATAGTAAGAAAGCAGTGATTGTTAATTGAACTATACTAAATGCGTTAAAACACATTCATAAAATTTATGAATGATGTATCATTGTCAAAATAAAATGGATGAAATTAATTAAGTATAATTGCTAATTCTATCTTTTAATATACCATTCACATGGTTGATTACAGTTGAAATCTTACCAACTGAAACTAATAAGGTATCCAAATAATGGAAAGTTCATTTACACCGACAGAAGAATTACTTAACGCTCGCGTCGCGCAACAAACTTCACTGGAAAATACTATCCCTTACCAAGAAATTTTATTGACGCGCTTATGCATGCACGTTCATGGAAAACTGTTGGAATCACGTAACAATATGCTAAGAGCTCAGGGCGTCAATGAAACGCTATTTATGGCGCTCATGATCCTTGATACCAAAGATTCTCATAGCATTCAGCCATCTGAACTCAGTGCTGCATTAGGCTCTTCACGGACTAACGCGACACGTATTGCCGATGAATTAGAAAAAAATGGCTGGATTGAGCGTAAAGAAAGCCATAACGACCGTCGTTGCTTACATTTGCACTTAACTGAAAAAGGCTCTGAGTTTCTCAGTGGACTATTACCACCACAACATAAAGCATTGATCGATATCTGGTCTTCATTGGATATTGATGAAAAACAGCTGCTCGACAAGCTGATGCGCAAATTATTAGCAAAACTCGATAGCATAAAAGACTGATAACATTGACCACATATAATGCATGGTTAATGTTTTTGAGGCATTCTGTGGCTTAAACTGAAAAAAAAACTTTTCACTCACATATATTTCATTATCCTTTCAGTTATATATTGCGATATCCCATCGAGCAACGAAATCATTTGTCGTCTTAGTTTCCAGTAGTTAACACTAACTGCTGGAAACAGCCGTTATTTTTATCCATTGAATATGGGGAACCACCAGTATGAGCGCACGCGAGGATCTGCCTGAAACGCAAACGCCACCGTTAAACAAAAAAAGACAGCGCAGAAATGCCCTAATGTTCCTAACCGTTATTTTTATCGCGATTGGCATCGGTTGGACTGCATACTGGTATCTCGTCTTACGCCATTACGAATCGACAGACAACGCTTACGTTGCTGGAAATCAAGTTCAAATCCAAGCGCAAATATCCGGTAGTGTCATGACAGTCAATGTCGATAATACCGATTTTGTGAAAAGTGGAACGGTACTGGTGGAGTTAGATCCCAGAGATGCCGAACTTGCCCTAGAAAAAGCCAAAACTGAACTTGCTAACAGTGTTCGACAATCCCAACAGCACATTATCAATAGCCGCCAATTTCAAGCAAATATTGATGTTAAACGCTCTGAACTATCCCGCTTACAAAATGATTTAAAACGCCGCGAAGTCTTAGGTAGCAGCAATTTAATCGGTAAAGAAGAGCTCCAACACGCGAGAGAAGCGGTCATCAGTGCGAAAGGTGCACTTGATGTGGCGATTGAACAGTACAATGCCAATCAAGCTATCGTGCTCAATACGGCTTTAGAAAAACAACCACTGGTTGAACAAGCTGCAACGCAAGTTAGAAATGCATGGCTTGCCCTTCAACGTACTAAAATTGTTAGTCCAGTAGATGGTTATGTTTCTCGCCGCAGTGTGCAAGTCGGTTCACAAATCACGCCAAATACCCCATTAATGGCAATTGTACCATCCAGCGGAATGTGGATTGATGCCAACTTTAAAGAGACACAATTAGCCAGTATGCGTATTGGTCAACCTGCCAAAGTAACTACCGATTTTTACGGCAAGAATGTGGTATTCAACGGCACAGTGATTGGCCTTGATATGGGGACGGGGAGCGCATTCTCGTTATTGCCAGCTCAAAATGCGAGCGGTAACTGGATCAAAGTAGTGCAACGCCTTCCGGTACGTATCGCTCTCGATGAAACTCAGTTGGATGAATATCCATTGCGCATCGGGCTTTCCACGGAAGTCGAAGTGGATACAGCCAATAAAGATGGCAAAGTATTATCCAAAGGTCTGCGCGATACGCCGGCTTATCACACAACCGCTTTAGCGGTTGATATGTCTCCTGCTGACAAAATTGTTGCTGAGATTATTCAAAATAACTCTGGCAAATAAGTAAACGGAGACATTAACGTGACAAATGCACCGTTAACAGGTTCAAAACTGGCTTGGATGACCATTGCGTTATCTTTGGCGACTTTCATGCAAGTTTTGGATTCGACCATTGCTAACGTCGCTATCCCCACAATTGCGGGTAACTTGGGTGCATCTAACTCACAAGGCACATGGGTGATCACATCGTTTGGGGTAGCGAATGCTATCTCCATTCCGATCACTGGCTGGTTAGCGCGTCGTATTGGTGAAGTTCGCCTCTTTTTATGGTCTACTGGGCTTTTCGCCCTAACCTCATGGCTATGTGGGATCTCCAACAGCTTAGAAATGCTGATTTTATTCCGCGTTCTACAAGGTTTGGTTGCTGGCCCACTCATTCCGTTATCTCAGAGTCTATTACTCAATAACTATCCACCAGCCAAACGCAGTATGGCACTTGCATTATGGTCTATGACCATTGTGGTTGCGCCGATTTGCGGGCCTATTCTTGGTGGCTATATTAGTGACAACTACCACTGGGGCTGGATTTTCTTTATCAACGTTCCGTTTAGTATCGCCATTATTTTTGCCATTATGCGAACGCTCAAAGGGCGTGAAACTCAAATCGCTATCAAGCCGATTGATACCGTTGGGCTTGTCTTACTGGTTGTCGGGATTGGTGCCTTGCAGATTATGCTCGACCAAGGGAAAGAGCTCGATTGGTTTAACTCTACTGAGATAATCGTTCTCACCGTTGTCGCCGTTATCGCGATAGCTTTCTTAATTGTTTGGGAACTGACTGATGAGCATCCCGTCATCGACCTTTCCCTCTTTAAAGAGCGTAATTTTACCATCGGTTGTTTGGCGCTTAGTTTGGCGTATATGCTCTATTTCGGTACTATTGTTCTGTTGCCTCAGTTACTGCAAGAAGTGTATGGTTATACGGCAACCTGGGCGGGTTTGGCCTCGGCACCCGTGGGCCTATTGCCGCTGCTGATCACGCCGATTATTGGTCGCTTTGGTAACCGCATCGATATGCGTTATTTAGTGACATTCAGTTTTATTATGTATGCCGTCTGCTATTACTGGCGAGCTTACACCTTTGAACCTGGGATGGGATTTGCCGCCGCCGCGTGGCCTCAGTTCGTTCAAGGTTTAGCGATAGCCTGCTTCTTTATGCCACTCACGACCATTACATTATCGGGTCTACCACCAGAAAGAATGGCATCAGCATCCAGCTTATCTAACTTTACACGAACCTTAGCGGGGGCAATTGGTACCTCCATCACCACCACCTTGTGGACACAGCGTGAAGCGATGCACCATGAAAATCTGACAGAGTTTGTTAACCCGTACAATCCAAATGCCCAACATATGTACAGTGAGTTGGCGCAAATAGGCATGAATGAACAACAAAGTGCCGCGTATATTGCACGTTCAATTACTGAACAAGGGTTAATTATTTCTGCTAATGAAATTTTCTGGATGTCCGCAGGCGTGTTTATTCTATTGATGGTGATAGTCTGGTTTGCCAAACCACCATTCGGAGCCGGTTCAAAAGAGGGTGGTGGGGCTCACTAACCGACATATGCTTCAGACGAAAAAAAACCATACACAATTTTGCGTATGGTTTTTTTTGCTAGCCAAGTCAGTAAGTCATTACTTAGCTTTATTTTGTGACCACCACTGAGAAAGCATAATCCCTGTTGCGACAGAGACGTTCAGGCTTTCAACTTTACCTGTTCCGCCAATGTACAGGCTCATATCGCCTTGATCCCATGTGCTATCACTTAAACCATCACTCTCTTGACCTAACACCAGCACCATTTTCTTCGGTAATTGAACCTTAGCAAGGTCCTGACTACCTTTATGGCTTGATGTGGTGACGATGGTATAGCCTGCTTCACGGAATTTATTCAGTGTTGGCGTGAAACCATCTGCATCAATGGCTTTAATATGCTCAGCGCCACCTTCAGCGGTACGAATTGCCGCACCGGACTCCAGCATTCCTGCATCTTGTAAAATCACACCTTTCACACCAAAGTGAGCGCAGCTACGCATGATCCCACCAAGGTTATGCGGGTTACCAACATCTTCTAACGCTAAAACACAATCGGTATCGACCGCATTTTCTAAATAGGTTTCTGCTGCCATACCACCGCGTTTTTTGATGATAAAGCACACGCCGCCGTGGTGCTCAGTACCAGACGCTTTTGTTAACTCTTCTTCATCAACAACATGGTACGCCTTACGGTTTGCCGCCATCCATTTTAATGCATCACGAAAACGTGGAGTGACTGACTGCAAGAACCACGCACGGACAATACCATCTGGACGGTTTTTAAACATCGCTTGGCAAGCATTTTCGCCGTAAATACGGGTTTCTTCTTGGCGTTGTTTACGCAGTTGCTCAGGATCAATTTGGCTTTTTCCTGAGATACCACCATGATCGTTTTCTAATTCATCACTTCCCGGTTTTGAAACGGTACGCCACGGAGATTGCTCGCCACGTGGTGCGCTATCGCGACGACTTGAGCGTCTATCGTTGTCAGAACGGCGTTCTGAACGCCCCCCCTCTGGACGACCAGAGCGACCTGAACGTTCGTTACGATCATTACGGTCGTTACGTCCACCTGAACGTCTATCGTCGCGCTTATCATCACGACCACCACGGCGTTTATCATTACCTTTATTGTTGTCCTGTTCTTCGCTACGGACATACATCACTTTTACTTTGCCGTTTTTACCACTAAAATCATTCGTGTCGTTCATCGCTATCCCCTACTAAGCTATGGCGCGAAGATTACATGAAGTTGCAAAGCTACGCTACCGATCCGCGCTATTATCTCACCGAAAAGTTATTGAATATACTTCTATCGTAGACAAATCGTTTTGCGTACAATATGCCCCTTATTTTTGTCACAACGAAAAGTGCCCTATCAATCATGAGTCAGAACGCTGTCTATCATCTGCGTCAGCAACGCTTAGCCCTTTCTACAAAACCTTTTAAAGCAAGAGGTTGCCGGGTAAAACGCTGTCAACATTGCCTGCTTCCCGTACCTCAGTGTCTCTGTGAAGAAACGGTTTCAGCGAAAGCAAAAAGCCAATTTTGCCTGATTATGTTTGATGGTGAAGTTTTTAAGCCCAGCAATACCGGAAAGCTGATTGCTGATGTGCTTCCTGATACTCAGGCATATCAGTGGTCAAGAACAGATCCTGACAACCAGCTATTAGCTGCACTGCAAGATAAGACTAGACAACCTTATCTAATTTTCCCAGAAAGCTATGCGCAAACGGGTCGCGTTGTCGTCAATGCTCCAACGCTTTCAGACAAACCTGCACTATTTATTTTGTTAGATGGCACTTGGCCAGAAGCGCGTAAAATGTTCCGCAAGAGCCCTTATTTGGATCAAATTCCAATGCTGTCAATCAATACAAAAGCGAGAACCGACTACCTGCTGCGTATCCCATCGCGTGAAGAGCAGCATTGTACCGCTGAAGTGGCAGCTACTGTGCTAGAGCAAGCTGGCGATATTGATGCATCCCAAGCATTATTTACGCATTTCAATCTGTTTCGCCGTAAATACTTAGAGGGAAAACCGCATCATCCAACCGCTCAAATGCTCTTGTCTCAGCCGCAAGAATAACTCCTTATAGGCATTTTTTACGTTATTTATATGCCTCGCTTTCCAGCAATTTCTATTTTGAAAATCACCTTCACAGCAAAACGTGAGGGTGCTTGTAATATTTAATAAAATTCCCTCGATAAACTGGCGCTTCCCACAATATACGGCACAATATACGACATAGTATTGCTGTATCGTATAGCGTTGCTTACGAACTCAAAATCAATTGAGCGGGTTTTCGCTCACCACAAAAAGGTTTACCGCCATGGGGTTAGTGAGTCAGCTAGAGTCATTGTTTAGACCAAAATCTATCGTTGTTGTGGGCGCTTCAGAAGATCCTAGCCGAGCAGGATCAGTGATGATGAAAAACTTACTCAGCAGCGGTTTCAAAGGCCCTATTCTGCCCGTTAACCCGAATAGGAGCTCCATTCTTGGCGTCCTTGCTTATCCCTCTATTGATAAACTCCCACTCAAGCCTGATCTTGCGGTGATCTGCACTCACTATTCTCGTAATGTTGAATGTCTCCGGCAGCTTGGGGAGGCTGGCTGTAATGTCGTCATTATCTTATCGTCCCCTTCGATTCAATTTAATGAACTGAAAAAGGTGGCTCAACAATACCAAATTCGTTTATTGGGTCCGAACAGTTTAGGCTTCTTTGCACCATGGCAAGGGCTAAATGCCAGCTTTTCCCCAACCCCTATTTTGAAAGGTAAACTGGCATTTATTTCACAATCTGCCGCAGTCTCAAATACAGTCTTAGATTGGGCGCGCCATCGCGATATCGGCTTTTCCTATTTTATTGCCCTTGGCGATAGCATTGATATCGATATTGATGACCTACTGGACTATCTTGCACGAGACAGTAAAACCAGTGCCATCTTGCTTTATTTAGAAAATATTAGTGATGCTAGACGCTTTTTATCATCTTCCCGTAGTGCATCGCGTAACAAACCGATCCTCGTTATCAAAAGTGGACGAACACGCAAAGCACAAAAGCTTCTCGGTGAAAAACCGAGTTTAGATGCCGCTTATGATGCTGCGATTCAACGGGCAGGTTTACTGCGAGTCCAAGATACCCACGAAATGTTCTCTGCGGTGGAGACACTAAGTTATATGACTCCGCTACGAGGTGAACGTTTATCGATTATGAGCAATGGCTCAGCACCTGCCGCAATGGCGCTCGATGAGTTACTGCTACGTAATGGGAAGCTTGCAAAACTCAGTGTAGAAACTGAAAACGAACTAAGCTCTCTATTGCCATTAGATTTATCTACCCAAAACCCGATTGACCTCGGCGACGATGCTACCGTGGATAGATATCTCAACGTATTAAACAAAATGCTCGATAGCCACGATCATGATGCGTTACTTTTGATCCACACACCAAGCGCCATTACACAAAGTAAATCCATGGCAGAAAAAGTGATCAAAGCCATTAAGCAGCATCCTCGAGGTAAATGGTTAACCATTCTCACTAACTGGTGCGGGGAATATTCATCTCAAGAAGCGAGAAGGCTCTTCAGCGAAGCTGGGATCCCAACTTACCGAACACCTGAAGGTGCAATCACCGCCTATATGCATATGGTGGAATATCGCCGTAACCAAAAACAATTAAAAGAAACCCCTGCGCTTCCTGTAGGAATAACTGCAAATACTCAACAAGCGCATACCTGTATCATGCAAGCCATTGAAAATAACAAGCTGCATCTAGATACCCATGAAGTTCAACCAATCTTAAAAGCTTATGGCTTAAACAGTTTACCAACATGGATTGCTCATTCCAGCGAACAGGCCGTTGAAATTGCAGAAAAGATTGGCTATCCCGTCGCACTAAAATTACGTTCTCCTGATATTGTGCATAAATCAGAAGTTCAGGGCGTTATGCTCTATTTAAGAAATGCCAAAGAAGTTGCAGAAGCCGCCAATGCCATCATTGAGCGGGTCTCGACCAATTACCCACAAGCACGGATTGAAGGCTTATTAGTACAAAGCATGGCGAATCGCGCTGGCGCTCAGGAGCTGCGAATTGCTGTTGAGCTTGATCCTGTTTTTGGTTTATTGATCATGCTTGGCGAAGGGGGCGTAGAGTGGCAACAAGAGAGCCAGGCAGCCGTAGCCCTTCCCCCACTAAATTTAGCGCTAGCACGTTATTTGGTCATTAATGCAATCAAAGGACATAAAATTAAAGCCCGTAGTGCTCTAGAACCATTAGATATTCCAGGGCTAGCCAGCTTATTAGTTCGTGTCTCTAACTTAATCATTGATTGTCCTAACATCAGCCGATTAGATATACATCCACTACTTGCCGCTGGTGATGAATTTACATTACTTGATGTTTCAATGACATTGAACCCAGCGAATGACAATTCAAATACTCGGCTTGCCATTCGTCCTTACCCTAATGAACTCGAAGAGACCATTAACCTAAAAGATGACCTAACTTGCTTGTTAAGGCCCATTCTTCCTGAAGATGAACCACTTTTAAAATCCTTTATTGAACAAGTCACTAAAGAAGATCTTTATTACCGTTATTTCAGTGAAATCAGTGAATTCACTCATGATGATCTCGCGAATATGACGCAAATCGATTACGACCGAGAAATGGCGTTTGTCGCTATTAAAAATAGTGATACACAACCTGAAATTATTGGTGTAACTCGTGCAATGGCGGATCCTGATAACCAGGAAGCTGAGTTTGCCGTTCTAGTTCGCTCAGATATGAAAGGACAGACGCTCGGTTATCAATTAATGCAAAAGCTACTCAACTACACCCGTGCGCATGGCATTAAAAAACTGACAGCGATCACCATGCCGGAAAACCGTAATATGATCAGCTTGGCAAAAAAATTAGGGTTCCAAATTGATGTTCAATTCGAGGATGGTGTCGTAAATCTCACCCTGCATCTATAATTAGCGTTAGGAATAAACCGTAATCTGTATAGTAAATAAACCAATGGTCAATTTATTCCTAATGAATGGTGTAAATATGATATCATCGACAGATCATTCGCTTAAATATTTGTATAAAGCGATTTGCTATTAGACTAACAAGAGAAAATTCACACTGTGATGTTGTCAAAATTAAAACAAGCAAAACATCAACAACACTTGGCAAACATGCCTAAATTGTCTCAGTCGGTTGATGATGTTAAAACGCTCTATAAGACGGAAGATTTTCGTGGTGCTCTGCTTGAACAGATCTCGCAAGCTAAAAATACAGTCTACATTACGGCTCTGTATTTAGAAAAAGATGATGCGGGTAAAGACATCCTTCATGCTCTGTATGCCGCTAAACAAGCAAATCCTAATCTAGATATTAAAATTCTAGTTGATTGGCACCGAGCTCAGCGCGGCCGAATTGGCGCAGCTGCTAATCTGACGAATGCCGATTGGTATTATGAAGTTTCTCAGCAATACCCTGATGTTGAGATCCCTGTTTTCGGGATCCCCGTAAACACACGTGAAGCTTTAGGGGTACTACACTTAAAAGGTTTCTTATTTGATGAAACGCTTCTATATAGCGGAGCAAGCATCAATGATGTCTATCTGCATCGTCATGAAAAATACCGCTATGATAGATATCATCTCATCAAAAATAGTCAGCTCACGGCGACGATGAAAAAATTTATTGATGATTCTCTTTTATCATCGGATGCTATTCATCTACTCAATACGCCTGATAGGCCAAAAACAGCGGAATTTAAAGGGTTAATCAAACAATTTCGTTTGTCATTAAGAGGCGTTAATTACCAATTTCCAGGTAATGCTTCTAATGATGAGCTCGCCGTTACTCCATTTGTTGGCCTAGGTAAAAAGAACGAATTAAATCGTACTATCACCCACTTGATGAGCTCAACAGCTGAAAAGCTCACTATCTGTACGCCGTATTTTAATTTACCTGCAGTTTTGGTGAGAATTATCAGTAAGTTAATGCGTGATGGAAAAAAAGTTGAAATCATTATTGGTGATAAAACTGCTAACGACTTCTATATTCCACCTGAAGAACCTTTTAAAATTATTGGCGCTTTACCCTATCTCTATGAAATAAACTTACGTAAGTTTGTTAGCCGTTTGCAGCGCTTTATTGATAGTGAACAACTGACAGTTCGTTTATGGAAAGATGGTGACAACACTTATCACCTGAAAGGAATGTGGGTTGATAATCAATGGCAGCTGATTACAGGTAATAACCTGAATCCACGAGCTTGGGGATTAGACTTGGAAAATGCGGTATTGATCCACGATCCAAAACAGCAACTCCAAGAACAACGCCAACATGAACTCGATTGTATTCGAGTCCATACCAAAGTTGTTCATCACTATCGCGAGCTAGATAGCATTCAAACCTACCCTGTTAAAGTAAAAAAACTGATCCGTCGATTGCGACGTATCCGAGTTGATCGTCTCATTAGTCGAATACTTTAATTATTGACTCTCTAAAGCGCCGCTCATGTGGCGCTTTTTATTATCTAACGAACTCTAACTTATCAGTTGCTGTAGAGGCTCAAGATACATGTCAAATTTCTCTTATAAAACATTAGCTTTAAGTTGCTCGTTAATAGTCATGACAGGCTGTTCAGGCTTCCATTGGTCAAATGATAATTGGAAAGGAAAGGATAAGGCTCAGCACTTTGCTTTTTCTGCTGCAATGGCTGCCGCTGGTAATGCGTATGCGGATAAACAGAACATGCAACATCGGCAAGCAGCACAATTCGGTATGTTATTTTCGATTTCGCTAGGTGCTTCGAAAGAACTTTATGATAGCCGACCAGCCGGTACTGGCTGGAGTTGGCATGATTTTGCTTATGATGTAGCGGGTGCAGTGGCAGGTTATACTCTATATCAAAACTTTAAATAGAACTTGCTAGCGCATAATAAACAAAAAATCTTGAAGGATCGCTATAGCAGAGTGAACTTGGTAATGATAGGGAGAAAATAGAGTTCGAAATTACTTTGTCGTAAAAAACAAAAACCCCGTGATTTTCATCACGGGGCTTGCTATAAGT
>NZ_JAMPNV010000007.1:0-101520 GCF_028479565.1 Providencia sp. PROV202
TTTTGGAGTACTGGAAATCACCGAAAGGTATACCACTCACTGTTTTGCCATTAGCAAAGTCGGTGATGCCTCCAACCAATAACTGCCTAAAAGCGCCTAATATCGCTTTGCTTCCCAACCCATAAACGGTGTTTTTACTATCAGCAATAAAATTGCCCTGCATATTGAGTTGAAAACCGACCGCCATATTAACCTTACTCGTCTTATATCCTAATCAAGTAGTAAAGAATGCCTCTATTACGTGTATATTTTTGCTTTGTTAAGCCATTATCTTGCAAGTTTATCATGGCGGATGACAGGTAATTTGACGAAGATAGTCGGGCTAACCTGGAAAAGTCACAAAAAGGAATAATAAGTTCCTTAAGATTACCTGTAAGATATTTGATATACTGAATGTGAGTTCAACAAAGCAATGCTAAATGCATCAACTCTTGTGGTTATCAATTTTGTAGGGAACCTGGTACGTGGCTAAAAGAACCTATTCTGTTCGGTACATTGCGGGCGAGCCTGCAAAACGTATTCAGCCTATGCCAATCCATATGCTGGGAGATTCCCTTCCTATTGGTCTTCCTCTGTTTCCTGCGGGTGAAACGTTGGATGTTGTTACGTGGAATATTTATAAGCAGCAGCGGCCAAATTGGAAATCTACGTTAGCAGAGCTCGTTAAAGAGAAAAAACTGTTATTGCTCCAAGAAGCACAGATGTCACCAGAATTGGTTTCTTTTGCTGCTTCACATCAGTTGATAGCAGACCAAGTCCCTGCCTTACCTTTTTCTCCTCATCCATCAGGGGTAATGACACTTGCGACCGCTCACCCTATTTATTGTTGCCCATTACGAGAAAAAGAACCGCTATTACGTTTAGCTAAATCGGCGTTGATCACGGTTTATCCATTACCTAATGGCAAGCATTTAATGGTTGCGAACGTACATGCAATCAACTTTAGTTTTGGGGTTGATGTATATACGAAGCAATTGAGTAAATTAGGTTCTCACATTAGCAAACATGTTGGTCCCGTTATTCTCGCTGGGGACTTTAATGCATGGAGCCGTCAGCGAGTAAATGCATTAAAACGCTTTATTCGTTCCGTTGGCTTGAAGGAAGTTCTCTACGATTCAGATTTACGGACAAAAGCGTTTGGTCGTCCATTAGACTTTATGTTTTACCGCGGCTTAAAACTGAAAGAAAGCCAAGTATTACAGACGGATGCGTCAGATCATAACCCTATTATTACCCAATTTAAATTAACTAAGTAATGCCTTTTTAAGATTATCCCACCTTATTTATCCCTGTAATTATTGTAGATTTTATTCTCTATTTTGCGGGGACCGTACCTTGAAACGATTATTACCTATCGCTTTACTATTTTGCATGTCCTATGCATTAGGAAAAAATAACCTTGAATTGGCGAAACAGGCTAAACAGTTACCTCGCCTTGTTGTTTATGATTCATCCTATCGCCAGATAGATTACCCCAATGGGGATGTTCCCAGCCATTATGGTGTCTGTTCTGATGTTGTGATCCGCAGTTATCGTAAGCTGGGTATTGATCTTCAAAAACAGCTTCATGAAGATATAAAGAAAAATTTTAGCCAGTATCCAAGCCAAAAAATGTGGGGGCTTCGTAAGCCTGATACCAATATTGATCATCGGCGAGTACCAAACTTGGAAACCTTTTTTGCTAGAAAAGGTACCGTTAAACCTATTACGTTAAAAGGGGAGGATTATTTACCCGGCGATATTGTTTCATGGCGCTTAGATAACGGTCGGCCACATATAGGAATTGTGACATCCATCAAAGCATCGAATAGTCAATATTACTTAGTGATGCACAATATTGGATATGGACAAGTCGCCGAGGACGTCTTATTTAAATGGAAGATAGTTGGACATTATTCGTATTAATATTTTTATTTCAATAGGTTGTAATGGGGTTTTATTTTATTCTTTATGAGTGCGTCACTTTTCTTTTACCGGAGAAAGTACTTTAATATCTCAAAGTGATTAGTTTTTTTTGTTGATTTTCGAATTATATGCAATTTATTGTATTGGTTGTTATTGGCATTAAACTATATTTATTAAGTGTAAAGCACGGCGATGAGAAGGTTTTATTTATCGAGCTGTTTTATTTCTTAAGGATTTTAAATCATGAAAAATATAGTTATTGTGGGTGGTGGTACTGGCGGTACCATGTTAGCTAATATTTTGGCTAGAAAACTGAATAAAGACATTTTTTCTCAAAAAATAAAAATAACATTAATAACAGATAATCCGATACATTATTATAAACCTGCATTTATGTATGTGGCTTTTAATATGTTCTTTAAAGAAGAGTTAAGCCGACCTGAGCGTGAATTATTAAGACCAGAAATTGAATTAGTCATTGATAAAGTTGATTCTTTTGATTTTAAAAATAAAGAATTACACTCAAGAAATAATAAAAAATATCACTATGACTATTTAGTTGTTGCAACTGGATGTATTCCAAGACCTGAACGCATTGAAGGATTAAAGGAAATGGGTAACCATTTTTATGCCTATGATGCCTCGCGTAAATTAGCCGATCAATTATCTAAGATTGAAAAAGGTCGTATTTTTATTACCGTTTCATTTCCTGAAACACCAAATGTTCCCCATCAGTGTGGAATAGCACCGATGGAAACAACACTCATGATTGATGAGTTTTTACGTAAACGTCGGGTTAGAGATAATATTGAAATTGTTTATACCTATCCAACGGTTGCACAATTACTGCGTAACTGTTTATTCATGCAACAGCCAGTTTGTGAAGTTATTCCAGAAGTATTTGTTACTAGAGATATTAAAGCTCAGCGAGGATTCACTTTAAGTAAAGTCGACCCAGATAAGAAACTAGCTTATTCCAAAGAAGGGGATGAACAACCTTTCGATTTATTAATTAGCACGCCACCAATTACTGCGGTAGAGGCGGTCGTGAATACTGGATTAAGTGAACACAATAATGGTGAAGGTTGGTTACCGACTGATCATGAAACCATGCAAGTCTATGGTGTTGAAGGTGTTTATGTTATTGGTGACACGGTTGATTTACCAATTAGTAAAGCCGGCGGTAGCTGCCATAACCAAGCTGCAATTATTGCTGATAATATTTGTGGCGAGTTAATTTATGGCTACCCAGCGGCTATTTATGATGGTCGAGTACAAGCTGTTGCTCAAATGGGATTAACGGCGGGTATGCCTTTGCAATATGATTACAAGCACGATGTTATTCCGACTCCGCCAACAAAGCTCGGTGGATTACTAAGAAATGGCTTCAATAGAGGTATTTATTGGGCAGCAATCCGTGGCTTAGTTTAATAAGGAATTAAAAATGTCGAATAATGAAAGTCAAAGTAAACTGGTTGAACTATTAAGTTCCGAATCTGGTAATCATCTTGCTGAAAAATTAGCACCGTTATTACACTTAAATCGCTTAGACAATATTGTGGATCTGCTTTCACTAGTATCTGACCTTGTCGATATATTAGATAACAGTACAGTAGAACGATTATCAAATTCTTTTGAAGATACTTTAGTGCCTGTATGGGAATTAGGTACTGCCTACAATATGGCAAAAATGGAAGGAATACATGATAGTAAAAATCCTAACTTTCGCTCAGTGTATGGATTGTTAAAAGATCCAAATACATTACGTGGAATTACGACGCTTTTGCGAACAATGCAAATTGTCGGTTCTCGATTATCTCAATCCCAAGGAGGGTAATTTTTCGGAGGTGGTATGAGTTTAGATATAAAACGTTCTTTCGAAACACGGGCAATTCATAGTCACTATAATGCACAAGATCATTTAGGTTCATTGGCATCGCCAATTTATCAAACATCGACTTATGTATTTAAAAGTGTCGAAGAGGGCGCTGCCTGTTTTAGTGGTGAAAAAGATGGCTATATTTATACCCGAATTAATAACCCAACATTAAATCTATTGGAAAATAGAATTGCCTCTCTTGAAGAGGGAGAGGCGGCAATTGTGTTCTCGTCAGGAATGGGCGCAATCACTGCCACATTTTGGACATTATTAAATCCGGGTGATGAACTGTTAGTGGACTTAACAGTTTATGGCTGTACTTATGCCTTTTTTCATCATGGGTTGGCTCGATTTGGTGTGAAAATTAAGCACATTGATATGAGTGATCCAGAGAGTGTCGCTCAAGCCATTACGGAAAAAACGCGCATGATATTCTTTGAGTCACCCGCTAACCCGAACATGCGTTTGGTGGATATTGCTGCGGTGAGTGAGATTGCCCATCGACATAATATCTTAGTGGTAGTCGATAACACCTATTGCACGCCGTATATTCAAACACCACTGACATTGGGGGCGGATATTGTACTTCACTCATTGACCAAGTACATGAATGGTCATGGGGATGCTATGGGGGGAGCGGTAGCCACAACGGCAGAGTGCGCAAAACTAATTCGATTAGTTGGTTTGAAAGATATGACGGGGGCATGTTTATCTCCTCATGATGCTAACCTAATTATTCGGGGAATGAAAACTTTGTCTGTTCGTATGGATAGGATAGTCCAGAGCACACAGAAAATTGCGGAATATTTAGAAGTGAACCCAAAAGTCGCTACCATTATGTACCCGGGGTTACCGAGTTTTGAGCAGTATCAATTAGCCCAAAAGCAGATGAAATTAGCCGGAGGCATGATTGCATTTGAGCTAAAAGGGGGGCTGGAAGCAGGCAAGCGGTTCTTAAACTATTTAACGCTGTTCTCTAGGGCGGTGAGTTTGGGAGATTGCGAGTCATTGGCGCAGCATCCTGCCAGTATGACTCATTCGACCTATACACCGGAAGAAAGGCTGCAATACGGGATTAGTGATGGGCTGATTCGACTATCTATTGGCTTAGAAAATGTCGATGAGTTAATTGCAGATATTGAACAGGCGCTTGCGTCAGTGTGATGTAGTAGAACTAACGGCTCCATAAAATCAAAAATCATTAAAAAAACAGCCCTAGATCTGTTCGATGTAGGGCTGTTTTATTGATTTCTTAATGAAAAAGGATCAGCGTTTTTGGTAATAACGCATCGCAAAGAAGGTGATACTGAGTAAAGCCACCCACACAAAGCCCACAATCAACGCCACTTGCGTATCTTTAAAGAAGCCTAATAAAGCGATAACAAACACCATAAATGCGATGGTGATTGCTGGGCCTACAGGCCAGAACGGCACTGGGAATTTCAGTTTTTTGATTTCTTCTTGGCTCATCTTGCGGCGCATTGCCACTTGTGACAGTAAAATCATTAACCAGACCCACACCGTTGCGAAGGTTGCAATTGACGCGATGATCACAAAGATTTTTTCTGGTAACAGGTAGTTCAGGTAAACCCCTAATAACATCACAACGGACATCACCAGCACTGTCACCCATGGCACACCGCTTTTGGTCAGTTTAGTAAAGACTTTCGGTGCTTGCCCATCTTGAGCCATACCATACATCATGCGACCAGCGCCAAAAATATCACTGTTGATAGCGGAAATTGCTGCGGTGATTACTACGATATTCAGGATATTTGCTGCAGATTGAATACCTAAACTATCGAAGATTTGGACAAACGGGCTACCGTTTTGACCGATTTGGTTCCATGGATAGATACACATCAGGATAAACAGCGTTAATCCATAGAATAATAGAATACGGATAGGTACCGCATTGATAGCTTTCGGAATGGTTTTTTCAGGATTTTGCGCTTCACTTGCCGTGATACCAATCACCTCAATACCACCAAAAGCAAACATAACGATTGCGAGAGAGGCAATCACCCCTTCAATGCCATTTGGCATAAAGCCGCCATGATCCCACAAGTTTTGGATGCCGACTTCATGGCTAGTTTCTTGACCAAAACCGTAGATCATCAAGAAGGCACCACCGACAATCATGGCAATAATGGCGCTGACTTTAATAATCGATAGCCAGAATTCCATCTCACCGAAAATCTTAACGTGGCAAAGATTGAGGGCGCTAATAAATAGCACGATACTCAATACCCAGACCCATTGGTCGACATGCGGGAACCAGAACCCCATGTACATCCCGAAGGCTGTAATATCGGCTAAACAGACCACCAGCATTTCAAATACGTAGTTCCAGCCTGTTAAAAAGCCCGCTAGAGGCCCCATATAATGGCTTGCGTAGTGAGAGAATGAACCTGGGACTGGATGATGAACTGCCATTTCGCCGAGGGCGCGCATCACCATAAATACGGCGGCACCACCTAACATATAGGCTAATAACACCGCGGGACCGGCTGCCTGAATCGCAGACGCAGAACCGTAGAATAGCCCAGTACCAATCGCTGACCCTAAGGCCATAAAGCGAATGTGCCGGACACTCAGCCCCTTTCTGAGTTGATTTTGTTCACTACTTTGCATGTCTTTTCCTGTCATTGACTTTATTTCGAAATATTGTACCGAATATTGTTTCGGTTTCGTTGTTTGAGTTGACGTACTTTCCTGAACGCAGGGTGACTACATTATCACAAAGTGCATTGCCCGCGAGATAGATATCTGCAATATAATATGCGCCAAATGGAATCTTCTAGGAGCAATATGAAATACCCAATTAATGAAATCTTCCAAACTTTACAGGGGGAAGGTGTTTTTACTGGCGTCCCTGCTGTTTTTATTCGTTTGCAAGGCTGTCCAGTTGGTTGTAGTTGGTGCGATACCAAACAGACCTGGGACAAAGAGCCCGCGAAGGAATCCACATTGGGTGATATTGCATTAAAAACACAAGACAGTGATTTATGGGCAATGTCCGATGCCGAAAGCTTAATCAAACTAATGCAACAAAACGGCTATACCGCAAAACACATTGTGATAACGGGTGGAGAGCCGTGTATTTATGATTTAACAAACTTAACGCAATCCCTTGAAGTGAATGGGTTTCAATGCCAGATTGAAACCAGCGGCACTTACCCAATCATCTGCACTGAAAATACCTGGGTCACTGTCTCACCGAAAGTGGGGATGAAAGGTGGATTGCAAGTACTCGAACAGGCGATTAATCGTGCCAATGAAATCAAACATCCTGTGGCGCGTGAAAAGGATATTGAAGCCCTTGACCAGCTATTATCTTTGCGAACTCAGGGGGAGCCACCGATTGTGGCGCTTCAGCCGATTAGTCAAAAAGTATCAGCGACGAAGCTATGTATTGATACCTGCATCCAACGCAACTGGCGGCTATCCATTCAAACCCATAAATATCTGAATATTCAGTAAACATTATGTCTTTGAGCTGTAGGTGATAACTTACAGCTCAGCACCTATTTGACTTAGGCTTCTCCGCGATACACACAGCCTGCATTGCAGGTTTCTTTAACCGTAATGGCGCTTAATAGTGGTAACAGTGGCTTGGTTTGTTGCCAAATCCAGCGAGCAAGCACTTCACTGGTTGGGTTTTCTAACCCTTCAATCTCATTTAAATAGTGATGGTCTAGACGCTCATAGATAGGTTTAAAGGCGCTTTTCACATCAGCAAAATCCATGATCCATCCCGTATGCGCATCAATTTCACCCGTGATTTCTAAGCGCACCATGAAAGAGTGCCCATGCAGGCGACCACATTTATGCCCCTCGGGTACATGAGGAAGGCGGTGGGCTGCTTCAAAGTGAAAATCTTTGTAGATGGTTGTGCTCATAAATTTCTCCTTACTAATGTTTAGTAGCGTATTCTACTGTTATTTTTACTCAAAATGTCGTTATTTATCGATTTCTGGCTAATCTTTTTATTCGATATTCATCATCGAATATTTTCTTTAGGATTTTTAGCTATTAGTTATGGCTATAGTTTCTTATCTTCCTAGTTATGGCTGTTATAACCTTTATCTTCATTTGGGATAGAGAATGGCATATATAACGTTTTATTGACTATTCAATGATGGATCACGTTGGAGTGACAAAATAATGCAAAACAAGCAACCTCCATTATCAGCATTACCGATTTCGACGGAGCAATTAGGGCGCTTACAAACCGCAGTGGGGGATTATTCATCCCATCAACTGGCTTGGTTATCTGGCTATTTGTGGGGAATGGTGAATCAAAACAGTGCGCAAAGTGAATCTGTTCCTGCAAGCTATACGCCTCAAGAAACCGTGACCATTATTTCAGCCTCCCAAACGGGTAATGCGCGTCGTTTAGCGGAGCAGCTTCGAGAAAAGCTACTGAGTGAGAAAATCAGTGCCAATTTAGTCAATGCTGGCGATTACAAGTTTAAGCAGATCAACCAAGAGAAAGTGGTGATCGTCGTGGCATCCACCCAAGGTGAAGGGGAGCCAGCCGAAGAGGCAGTTGCATTACATAAATATTTGAACTCGAAGAAAGCTCCCGATCTTTCAACCACCCATTATGCGGTTTTTGCACTTGGCGATTCTTCTTATGAGCATTTTTGCCAAGCAGGAAAAGATTTCGATAGCCAGTTTACGAAACTCGGGGCGAGTGCGTTGCTTCCTCGGGTCGATGCGGATGTTGAATATCAAACATTGGCAGACGAGTGGGTAAGCTCTTTGACGCAAATTTTAAAAGCGCGAGTACCTGCTCAGTCAGATAGCCAGCTCATCAATACTCAATCTGGTAGTGTGAATCAGCTCGATTCTTCCCCATATACCAAAACGGCGCCATTAACCGCCTCGCTGTTGAGTAACCAAAAAATCACGGGGCGCGGATCGGACAAAGATGTGCGTCATATTGAAATTGACTTGGGGAATTCCGGCTTACGCTATCAGCCGGGTGATGCTCTTGGTGTGTGGTTTGATAATGACCCCGCGTTAGTGGATGAGCTGATTAGCCTGCTATGGCTACAGGGAGATGAGGACGTATTTATTGGTCAACAGCGCCATTCGCTGCGTGATGCGTTAACTTACCAACTAGAGCTGACCCAAAATACCCATTTGATCGTCGAGAAATACGCTCAGTTATCCAAAGACGATAGCTTATTAGGCTTGATCAGCGATAAGTCTACCATTATGCAGTACGCACAAACCACGCCTATCGTCGATATGGTACGCCAAGCGGCGGCTCAACCAAGTGCCCAAGAGTTTGTGGATTTACTGCGCCCATTAACGCCGCGCTTGTATTCCATTTCTTCTTCACAGGCAGAAGCTACTGATGAAGTCCATGCCACCGTTGGTGTTGTGCGCTATGAGATTGATGGACGTCCAAGAACAGGCGGTGCTTCTGGCTTTTTAGCGGACCGTCTCAATGAAGGCGACGAACTGCGGGTATTTATTGAACATAATGATAATTTCCGTCTACCCGCAGACTCAAATACGCCCGTGATTATGATTGGTCCGGGAACAGGTATTGCCCCATTCCGCGCTTTCTTACAGCAACGTGATAACGACGGTAGCCAAGGTAAAAACTGGCTGTTTTTCGGCAATCCGCACTTTGTTGACGATTTCTTATATCAAGTCGAATGGCAGCGTTATGTCAAAGACGGTTTGCTGACCCATATTTCATTAGCGTGGTCGCGGGATCAGGCTGAAAAAGTGTATGTGCAAGACAAATTGCGCGAACAAGGTAGCGAAGTGTGGGACTGGATCCAACAAGGCGCACATATTTATGTGTGTGGGGATGCAAATCGCATGGCGAAAGATGTGGAACAAGCATTATTGGATGTCATCAGCGAGCACGGGCACATGGATGAAGAGCAAGCGGATGACTTTTTAAGTGAGCTGCGTGTGATGCGCCGTTATCAGAGGGACGTTTATTAATGAGCAATGAACATCAAAAAGCTGCACCTCAGCCGGCCTTAGTGGTTGAAGGAAAGCTCGCTGACAGCGAGCGAATGAAGCAGCAAAGTAACTATTTACGAGGCACTATCAAAGACGATCTCAAAAACGGTTTAACAGGCGGTTTTGACGGAGATAATTTCTTGCTGATCCGTTTTCATGGTATGTATCAACAAGATGACAGAGACATTCGCGCAGAGCGAGCTGAGCAAAAGCTAGAACCGCGTCATGCCATGATGCTGCGTTGTCGCTTACCGGGAGGCATCATTACCCCGAAACAGTGGCTTGATATTGATAAATTTGCCTCTGAGCACACGTTATACGGCAGCATTCGTATTACCAACCGTCAAACATTCCAATTTCACGGTATTCTCAAAGGGGATGTGAAGCCGGCGCACCAAATGCTCAGCCATGTTGGGCTGGATGCGTTAGCTACCGCCAATGACGTAAACCGTAACGTACTGTGTACGTCTAACCCTGTGCAGTCTGAACTGCATCAGCAAGCCTATGAATGGGCGAAAAAAATCTCTGAGCATTTGCTACCTCGCACTAGTGCGTATGCTGAGATTTGGTTAGATAAAGAAAAGATTGTGACCACCGATGAAGAGCCGATTTTAGGTCAAACCTATCTTCCTCGGAAATTTAAAACCACCGTGGTGATCCCGCCGCTAAATGATGTTGATCTCCATGCCAATGATATGAACTTTGTGGCGATTGCTGAAAAAGGGCAATTGATCGGTTTCAACGTGCTGGTGGGCGGCGGTTTAGCGATGACCCACGGAGATACCAACACATTCCCACGCCTTGCCAGTGAATTTGGTTTTATTCCCTTAGATAAAACCTTGGCAATTGCTGAAGCGATTGTCACTACGCAGCGGGATTGGGGAAACCGAACTGATCGTAAAAATGCCAAAACCAAATATACCCTTGAGCGCGTTGGGATTGAGGTGTTTAAGGCGGAAGTGGAAAAACGTGCCGGCGTGCAGTTTGAGGCGATTCGCCCTTACCAATTTACGGAGCGTGGCGATCAAATTGGCTGGCTTAAGGGGATTGATAACCGCTGGCATTTAACCTTGTTTGTGGAGAATGGGCGCTTAATCGACTTAGCGGATAAACCGTTAAAAACTGGCGTCGCCGAAATCGCTAAAATCCATAAAGGGGATTTTCGCCTGACGGCCAATCAGAACTTAATTGTGGCGGGGATTGCGGAAGAAGACAAAGCGACAATAGAAAAAATTGCCATTGAGCACGGATTGATGAGCAGTGAAGTGACGCGCCAGCGTGAAAACTCGATGGCGTGTGTCTCTTTCCCAACCTGCCCGCTAGCGATGGCGGAAGCGGAGCGATTTTTGCCGGAGTTCGTCACGCAAGTTGAAAACATCATGGCAGCGCATCACGTGGCGGATGAACATATTGTTTTACGGGTTACGGGCTGCCCAAATGGCTGTGGTCGCGCGATGCTGGCGGAAGTGGGATTGGTGGGTAAAGCCCTCGACCGTTATAACTTGCATTTAGGTGGAAACCGCATCGGTACGCGTATTCCTCGAATGTATAAGGAAAATATCAGCAGCACAGAAATTTTAGCCATCATGGATGAGCTGATTGGTCGCTGGGCCGTTGAGCGTCAACAGAATGAAGGTTTTGGTGACTACCTGATCCGCGCTAACGTCGTGAAGCCGGTACTCAACTCAGCTATCGATTTTTACGAGGTTAAGGAGGCGGTATGAGCCGACTTCAATTAGCGCAAGTTCAGCCGTTAGATAAACAGGCTCAAGTCGCTTATTTAGCGGAATTCAACACGCAACTTGAAGAGATGACCGCGCTAGCCCGCATTGAGTGGGCAGTGGAACATCTTCCGACTGAATTGGTGTTGTCATCAAGCTTTGGCATCCAAGGTGCTTTGGCGCTGCACTTAGTCACGCAAGTGGCGCCAAATATTCCTGTGATTCTGACGGATACGGGTTATCTATTTCCCGAAACGTATCAGTTTATTGAGCAGCTTACTGAACGCCTGAATTTAAACTTGAAAGTGTATCGAGCGGCGACGAGCCCTGCATGGCAAGAAGCCATTCATGGGCAGTTATGGACTCAAGGGATTGAGGGCATTGAGCGGTATAACCAATTGAACAAAGTGGAGCCTATGACGCGGGCGCTGCATGAACTGCAGGCGCAAAGCTGGTTTTCAGGATTAAGGCGCGAACAATCGGCGAGCCGTTCTGAGTTACCCGTACTGAGTATTGGGCGCGGGATCTTTAAAATTCTGCCGGTGATTGATTGGAGTAATAAAGATGTATATCAGTACCTGACCAAACATAATTTACCCTACCATCCATTATGGGAAAAAGGGTATTTATCAGTGGGGGATACCCATACCAGCCGTCCGTGGGAGCCGGGAATGAGCGAAGAACAGACCCGTTTCTTTGGCTTAAAGCGAGAATGCGGGCTGCATGAAAATTAATGCTTTTTAAGAAAACTAAAGACTTCATTTAAATAATTAATTACTTGCATTACTAATAAGTAGAAAGTTAATTTATTTGTGTAATAACAAAGGGATACCTTTATCTAAATTAAGGGTGTCCCTTTATTGTTTATTTATACAAAATCGCGGGAGATAGGCTTAATTTACTGGGTTTTCCTCACTTTATTTAGCTTATGCCTTTCTGTTCCTATTCATGCTTTTTTGTCATTTCAAAGTGACCAATTCAGGCCATATAGTCAATTTCATTGCTCTTATAATTAAAATGTTGGATGGAAGCGATATATGGATTACTTACCCTTATTTGTGAGTGTGCGAGAAAGACAAGTTGTCTTGATTGGCGGCGGTGTGGTCGCGGCACGTAAAGCCGAATTATTATTGAAAGCCCATGCCTCGCTGGTGGTGATTTCCCCTGAACTTTGCGAAAGCTTACAGTTAGCTTATCAGCAAAAACAATTGCACTGGGTGCAGCAGCCTTATCAAGCTTATCACCTTGATGATGCTTACTTGGTGATTGCTGCTACGGATGACCAAGCGCTCAATGAGAAAGTTTTTCATGATGCGCAGCAGCGCCATATTTTTGTCAATGTGGTGGATGACCAGCCCCTATGTTCCTTTATTGTGCCTTCGATTATCGACCGTTCTCCCATTATGGTGGCGATTTCATCGGGTGGAACCGCACCTGTCTTAGCCAAATTATTACGAGAAAAACTGGAAACCTTGCTGCCGACATCGCTGGGCAAAATGGCGGAAATTGCAGGGCGTTGGCGTGAGCGCGTTAAGCAAAATTTGACTAAGCTCAGTGAGCGTAAACGTTTTTGGGAATTGAGTTTTAGCGGGCGCTTTGCCTCTTTAGTGGAAAGAGGACAACTGGATGATGCCGAGAAGCAGCTTGAGCAACAGTTAGCAACGCCGGATAACCAAGGGGAGCTAACCTTAGTGGGGGCGGGGCCGGGTGATGCGGGGCTATTAACACTCAAAGGGCTGAGAGTACTGCAAAACGCGGATGTGGTGCTGTATGACCATTTAGTGAGCACGGAAATCCTTGACCTTGTTCGCCGTGATGCAGACAAAGTCTGTGTAGGTAAACGAGCAGGAAATCACAGCGTTTCCCAAGAGGAAACCAATCGGTTGATCGTCAACTATGCCCAGCAAGGCAAAAAGGTGGTGCGCTTAAAAGGCGGGGATCCGTTTATTTTTGGTCGTGGTGGTGAAGAGTTGCAAGTTGCTGCCGAGGCTAACATCCCTTTTCAAGTCGTACCTGGCATCACTGCCGCTATTGGTGCGGCGGCTTATGCAGGGATCCCGCTAACCCACAGAGAACACGCGCAGAGTATCACGTTTATTACCGGACATTGCCGACAAGAGGGGGCTGAGTTGGATTGGCAAGCATTAGCACGCGGTCATCAAACACTGGCTATCTACATGGGTACCGTGACAGCAGCCAATATTCGCCAGCAGCTTATTCAATATGGGCGTCATCGAGATACCCCCGTTGCGGTGATTGGTTGTGGGACTCGGCAAAATCAAAAAGTGATTGTGGGGGCTTTGCATGAATTGGAGTCATTGGCTCAGCAAGCGCCAGCCCCTGCATTAATCGTCATTGGTGAAGTGGCGGCATTACATCAACAGCTGGCGTGGTTTGGTCAGCAACCCGAAACCATCCAATGGCGCTCAGCCGTGCTGGAATTGGCTTAATCGAGGAGTAAATCGTGAACGAAAAAAAATTAACCCACTTACAGCAATTAGAAGCGGAAAGTATTCATATTATTCGTGAAGTGGCGGCGGAATTTGCGAATCCCGTGATGCTCTATTCCATTGGTAAGGACTCATCCGTGATGCTGCATTTGGCTCGAAAAGCGTTCTATCCTGGCACGATCCCTTTCCCGTTGCTGCATGTGGATACTGGATGGAAATTTCGTGAAATGTACCAGTTCCGTGATGAGACGGCGAAAAAATACGGTTTTGAATTATTGATCCACCGAAATCCTGAAGGGGAGCGTCTCGGCATCAACCCGTTTGTTCATGGTAGCGCAAAACATACCGACATCATGAAAACCGAAGGATTAAAGCAGGCGTTAGATAAATATGGTTTTGATGCTGCGTTCGGTGGGGCTAGGCGTGATGAAGAAAAATCACGCGCAAAAGAACGAATTTATTCATTCCGTGACCGCTCGCATCGCTGGGATCCGAAAAACCAACGACCGGAGCTTTGGCACAATTACAACGGACAAATTAATAAAGGGGAAAGCATCCGCGTTTTCCCGCTATCCAATTGGACTGAACTGGATATTTGGCAATATATCTACTTGGAAAACATCGACATTGTCCCACTCTATTTTGCAGATGAACGCCCTGTGATTGAACGAGATGGCACCTTAATCATGGTGGATGATGGGCGCATAGAGCTAAAAGCGGGAGAGGTTATTGCCAAGAAAAAAGTCCGATTTCGCACATTAGGCTGCTGGCCATTGACGGGAGCTGTGCCGTCGAATGCCAGCACGCTACCGGAAATTATCGAAGAGATGTTGCTATCCACCACCAGTGAACGCCAAGGGCGTTTGATTGATAGTGACCAATCGGCCTCTATGGAGCTGAAAAAGCGCCAAGGCTATTTTTAATTAATCGGTGAGGAGAGCAACATCATGGCTGAATTCGTGTATAACGACGCAATGGCGCATCAAATTCAACAGCAAGGTGGCGTGGAAGCTTACTTGCAGGCTCAGCAACATAAGGGGTTATTGCGGTTTCTCACCTGCGGTAACGTGGATGATGGGAAAAGTACCTTGATTGGGCGCTTGCTGCATGATACTCAACAAATCTACCAAGACCAATTATCCGTTTTACAAAGCGACAGTAAGCGAATTGGCACTCAAGGTGAGAAATTAGATCTGGCTTTGCTGGTGGATGGATTAGCCGCTGAACGTGAACAGGGGATCACCATCGATGTGGCATATCGCTATTTTTCGACGGAAAAACGCAAGTTTATCATCGCGGATACTCCTGGACATGAACAATATACCCGCAATATGGCGACAGGCGCATCAACGTGCTCGTTATCTATTTTGCTGATCGATGCTCGAAAAGGCATTCAAGAGCAAACGCGACGCCACAGTTTTATTAGTACGTTGCTGGGGATCCGCCACTTGATCGTCGCGGTGAATAAAATGGATCTGGTGGATTATAGTCAGTCCGTGTTTGAGAAAATACAGCAAGATTACCAGCAATTTGCTCAGCAACTTCCGGTCGATTTAAACGTCTGGTTTGTGCCGATTTCGGCACTGGATGGGGATAATATCGTCTCTCCAAGCGAGAATTTGCCGTGGTATCAAGGGGAAACGCTATTGTCGTTGCTGGAAACGGTGCAAGTCACTCAGACGGTCGCTGAGCAGCCGTTACGCTTCCCAGTGCAATATGTGAATCGCCCAAACTTAGATTTTCGTGGCTACAGTGGCACCGTATCATCGGGGGTTATACAGGTAGGGCAACGAGTGAAAGTACTACCTTCAGGAAACGTTTCAACCATCAAAGAGATTGTGACATTTTCCGGTAACCCGACTTCAGCCATTGCGGGTGAGGCGATTACTATAGTACTGAACGATGAAATTGATATCAGTCGTGGCGATTTAATTGTCGCTGAAAACGAAGAGTTACTTGCTAGCCAGCACGCCTTAGTGGATGTGGTGTGGATGTCAGAGCAGCCTCTGGTGCAAGGGCAACAAGTGGATATTAAAGTGGCAGGTAAGCGCAGCCGAGGCAAAGTTGAAAACATTCAATATCAAGTGGATGTGAATAATTTAACTCAGAAAGTGGCCACGGAGCTGCCATTGAATGGCATCGGTTTGGTGGAATTTTCATTCGATGAGCCGTTACTACTGGAAAATTACCAAAATAATGGAGATACCGGTGGGATGATTTTAATTGATAGGCTAACCAACGTAACGGTGGGGGCAGGGCTAGTTCGAGAAGCGCAAGCTGAAGAAACGGTGCACCGTGGTGAGTTTAGCCAATTCGAAATTGAACTTAACCAACTAATCCGCCGCCACTTCCCTCATTGGGGTGCTCGTGATGTGCTAGGTGGGAAGTAACGTTATGGATACACTGAAAAATGGCCTATCGGAGAATATTGTTTGGCATTCCCATAATGTGACTCGGCAATGGCGAGAGCAGCACAATGGTCACAAAGGCGCGGTGCTGTGGTTTACGGGGTTATCGGGGTCCGGAAAGTCCACTTTGGCGGGGGCGATAGAGACACAATTGGCGAGCTTAGAGATCAAAACTTATCTTCTTGATGGGGATAATGTTCGTCATGGATTATGTCGTGACCTCGGGTTTAGTGACGCAGATCGACAGGAAAATATTCGGCGGATTGGCGAGGTTGCCAAGTTAATGGTGGATGCGGGGCTGATTGTGGCTACGGCGTTTATTTCGCCCTATCAAGAAGATAGACAGCGAGTTCGCGAACTATTTGAGCCCGATCAGTTCTATGAGCTGTATGTGGATACGCCTATTGAGGTTTGTGAAAAGAGAGATCCCAAAGGGTTATATCAGCAAGCACGAGCAGGAAAAATTACCCATTTCACGGGGATTGATTCGCCTTATCAACCACCACAAAATCCAGAATTACACCTTGATGGTCTGCGCCCTATCCATGATTCTTTAGCGCAGGTGATTCAACTGCTGCAACAGCGAAATATCATTTCTATAGCAAATTGATTTTACTTAAATATCATCCTTTTCTACATTTATAGGGAATTGGATGATATTTAATCTCTTCTAGCGCGAACAATTCTGACTTTTTTAGACAATATTTGCATCGCAGTAGCGTCACGCGCTCAGTTATGGGATGATTAGCAAATCATTTCAGGGGGCAAGATGGGTAAATTAACGCTACTATTAATTGCGATATTAGCTTGGTTACAATATTCCTTATGGTTAGGCAAAAATGGCATCCATGACTATGTCAAAGTCAAGGATGATGTTGCTGCGCAGGAAATTGTGAATACGCGTTTAAAACAGCGTAATGAGCAGCTATTTGCAGAAATCAATGACTTGAATGATGGTCAGGATGCAATTGAAGAGCGCGCACGTAGCGAGCTAGGCATGTTAAAGCCTGGGGAATCATTCTATCGAATGGTCAAAGAGCGTAATAATCCACCGTCATCTCAATAATCATCGTGTAGGGTAGACCACACCCAAGAGCCTGATAATTTCTGATGTAAGATTCGAATCATGATAAATCCAAGAATATCCAGCGCAGTACCGATTGTTGCGCTGATCCCCGCTGCGGGAGTGGGCAGTCGTATGAATGCGGATTGCCCAAAGCAATATTTGTCGGTCGCAGGGAAAACCATTATTGAGCACACCATTGACGCCTTATTGCGTAGTGGAGACGTACAAAAAATCGTGGTTGCATTAAGTGCCGAAGATGATTATTTCCATCACCTCGATATAGCCAAAGACCCTCGCGTCATCACAGTTATCGGGGGGAAAGAGCGTGCAGATTCAGTATTATCAGGATTAAACTATCTGGTTTCGCAACCTGAGTATGATGATGCTTGGGTATTGGTGCATGATGCGGCGCGTCCATGTCTGCATTTAGATGATTTAAATACTATTATTCAATTAGCCACTCAGAATGATTGTTGTGGGGGCATACTGGCGGCTCCAGTTCGAGATACGATGAAGCGGGGCGTGGAGGGAACGCAAAGTATTTCCCATACTGTTGAGCGAGAAGCGCTCTGGCATGCCTTAACACCGCAGTTTTTCCCATTAGTATTACTACGTGACTGTTTAGATAAAGCATTGAAAGAAAATGCAGTAATCACGGATGAGGCTTCCGCACTTGAGCATTGCGGTTATCAACCGATATTAGTATCGGGACGAGCTGATAACCTTAAGGTGACGCGACCAGAGGACTTGGCGCTGGCGGAATTTTATCTTTCAAGAATGAAATCATAAGGAAAAAAAATGAGAATCGGACACGGTTTTGATGTGCATAAGTTTGGCGGAGAAGGCCCTATCGTTATTGGTGGCGTTCGCATTCCTTACGAACAAGGTCTTATCGCACATTCGGATGGTGATGTGGTCTTACACGCGCTGACAGACGCCATTTTAGGTGCTGCAGCACTTGGGGATATCGGAAAATTATTCCCAGATACTGACCCTGCTTATAAAGGCGCGGATAGCCGAGTATTACTCAGAGAAGCCTTTTGCCAAGTACGTAAAAAAGGTTATTTAATTGGCAATATCGACGTCACTATCATGGCGCAAGCACCAAAAATGTTGCCGCATATCCCACAAATGCGCGTGAATATCGCCGAAGATCTCGAATGCCACATGGACGACGTCAATGTGAAAGCAACCACCACAGAACAATTGGGTTTTGTGGGGCGAAAAGAAGGGATTGCTTGCGCCGCTGTGGTTTTACTTATCAAAGATAATAGTAATGAAAGTTATGAATGTTCAGTACCTGCATGGTAAACCCCTCTCTTCAGGGACATTAAAAAGTATTCCTGAGGATTTCGTGGTGAAAGAAGATTTGGGTTTTGAGCTTGATGGTGAAGGCGAACACGTTATGGTTCGCGTCGAAAAAACAGGCTGCAATACATTATTTGTTGCGGAACAACTGGCAAAGTTTGCTAAAATTTCAGCAAGAGCAGTCAGTTATGCGGGACTAAAAGACAGGCATGCGGTGACGGAGCAGTGGTTCTGTCTGCAAATGCCGGGTAAAGACACGCCCGATTTTTCGGCTTGGCAGCTTGAAGGGTGCCGTGTGTTAGCGGTCACTCGCCAGAAACGTAAATTACGCATTGGTTCCTTAAAAGGGAATCAATTCGAAGTGACATTGCGGGATATTACGGACGCCGATGATGTAGAACAACGCCTACAAAAAGTGGCTGATTTAGGTGTTCCGAACTATTTTGGCGAACAACGTTTTGGTCGAGATGGGCAAAACTTGGTTCAAGCTCGCCGCTGGGCAAATCAAGAAATTACAGTACGTGAACGAAATAAACGCAGTTTTTATCTCTCTGCCGCGCGAAGTGCTATGTTTAATGATATCGCCAGTGCGCGAATTGCAAATCATACACAGCAACACGCGATGCTGGGGGATGCACTGCAACTAACCGGACGTGGTAGCTGGTTTGTGGCGACGGCAGAAGAGTTAGACTCTCTGCAAGCGCGTTTACAATCTGCTGAGCTAAGTGTGACAGCGCCGCTTCCTGGGAATGGCGATTTAGGCACTCAAAATGATGCCTTAGCTTTCGAGACTCACTGTTTACAAGATTATCAGCCATTTATGGCACTAATGAAAAGTGAGCGAGTTTCTCCAGCGAGACGAGCTGTACTGGTTAAGCCGCAAAATCTGCAATGGCAGTGGCTAGACTCGTCAACCGTAAAGCTGTGCTTTTTCCTGAATTCAGGCAGCTTTGCCACGAGTGTTGTACGCGAAATTATTAATCAGGATTGTATTGATGCTGAACATATTATTGAGTAACGATGATGGCGTATCGGCGCCGGGGATTCAAACTCTGGCAGCGGCATTGCGCCAACATTATCATGTGCAGGTGATTGCACCCGATCGCAACCGTAGTGGTGCTTCAAATGCATTAACCTTGGATAGACCATTAAAAATCCAAACATTAAGTAATGGTGATCTCGCTGTACAAGAAGGCACTCCAACGGATTGTGTGTATATCGGGGTGAATAAAGTTGTGCGTCCTCGCCCTGATATTGTGGTGTCTGGAATCAACTGTGGCCCAAATCTCGGGGACGATGTGATTTATTCTGGTACCGTTGCGGCGGCAACAGAAGGACGTCACTTAGGTTTACCGTCTATTGCGGTTTCATTGGATGGTGATGTGTATTATGAAACGGCGGCCAAGGTAACGTGCGATATCCTCACTATGCTGCAAAAAAATCCATTGCGTGCGGGCAATATCTTGAATATCAATGTGCCAGATATTCCTTATGAGGAGCTAAAAGGAATTAAAGTTACCCGCTGTGGCAGCCGTCATGCGGCATCTGAGGTTTATAATCTAGAAGATCCTCGCGGTAATATGCTGTATTGGTTAGGGCCGGTTGGGGAAATTCGTGATGCAGGCCCGGGTACGGATTTTGAAGCGGTACAAAATGGCTATGTTTCGATAACGCCGTTACAAGTGGATTTAACGTCTTATAAAACTCAGGCTGTATTAGAAGAGTGGCTAGATAAGTCAGGAGTGAAGGCAAAATGAAAATTGGGCTCATGAAAGAACTGCTGGCACAGTTGCGCCAACAGGGAATTCACGATGAGCGCCTATTAGACGCGCTCGCGCTAGTTCCTCGCGAACGGTTTGTTGACGAAGCGCTCTCTCATAAAGCCTACGATAATATCCCATTACCAATTGGTCATGGACAGACCATTTCACAGCCGTATATTGTTGCAAAAATGACTGCATTATTGGCGGTCAAACCGACGGATCATGTGCTGGAGATTGGCACGGGATCTGGGTATCAAACGGCGGTTTTGGCTCATCTTTGCGAGCATGTGTATTCAGTCGAAAGAGTTAAAAGCTTGCAGTGGACGGCAAAACGTCGCTTTAAGTTGTTAGATTTACATAATATTTCTACTCGCCACGGTGATGGCTGGGAAGGCTGGCAATCGAAAGGCCCTTTTGATGGGATCATTGTTACCGCCGCACCTAGCGAAATTCCGTCATTGTTACTTAAGCAGTTAAAAGATGGTGGACGCCTCGTGCTCCCTGTCGGTGACAAAGATCAGGCTCTGAAATTAATTACCCGTCGCGGTAATGACTATCACACTAATGTGATTGAAAAAGTGCGTTTTGTCCCTCTTGTTGCTGGCGATTTGAGCTAATAACCCTTTAAGTTATTTTGAATTAATGGGTTATTTCGCTCAAACTGTTAAGTGATAATCTCAATTTGTTATACTTTTGATACATTTAACTTGTCCATTATTTTATATTTCTGCTTTAATAAGCGAAATATTTTAAGATACTAATATTCAATAAGCATTAATTGCATTCTAACCCTTTAGTATCAGGTCAGATTTTTCTTCACGGGAGAAGAAATATGAAAATTGTTAGCCCAATAAACAGAATTCGATGGGCGGTTATCTTTTCATTTAGCGGTGCTTTATTAGCAGGATGCTCAACGCCTTATCATCCCGCAGCACCGATTTCGAGTGTGAATGATGGAGGTTCATCTAGCCAACAATCCGCACCAAGAACGGTGCCGAATCCTCCGTCCAATACTGGAATGAGCACGGCGATGCCTTCGGACAGACCTAATTTGTCGTCTAATAGTTCGATGGGAAATAATACCTCTAGACCTGTTTCAACCAGCAGCGATGGACGTATTGTTTATAACCGAGACTATGGCCGCATTTCTAAAGGAAGTTATAACGGAAATACCTACACCGTTCAGCGCGGTGATACTCTGTTCTATATCGCCTATATAACGGGTAATGATTTCCGTGAGTTAGCATCGAAAAATAACATTTCTGAACCATACAGCCTGAATGTAGGTCAGGTGATAAATATTGGTAATACAAATGTGAGCTCGATCACACAAACTGCGTCAAATAGTCAACAGCGCCCGGTTGATATTCAACCAACTAATGGGTATCCTGAAAATAGTAGCGGGCAGAATTCAGGTAAGATGTTGCCGAATAACAAGAAACCAGCCTCAACGGTTTCAACGACAACAGCGAGCCCAACCACTACGACTGCAACAGCAACAACAGGAAGTAGCACCAATAATTCGTCAATTAAATGGCATTGGCCAGCTGATGGGAAGATGATTGAAGGCTTCTCTGATGCGCAAGGTGGAAACAAAGGTGTTGATATTGCTGGTTCTCGCGGTCAATCTGTTATTGCAGCTGCTCCAGGTAAAGTCGTATATGCTGGCAATGCACTGCGCGGATATGGAAATCTCATAATAATAAAACATAATGATGACTACTTAAGTGCCTACGCACATAACGATACGTTACTTGTGCGTGACCAACAGGATGTTGCTGAAGGTCAAAAAATAGCCACTATGGGTAGCACCGGAACAAGTTCTGTTCGTTTGCATTTTGAAATTCGTTATAAGGGAAAATCAGTAAACCCGTTGCGTTATTTACCGCAGCGATAAACTGGGCGGAGTGACACATTCCGTCCTCATTATCTTGGGTCGGAGTCACTGATGAGCCAAAGTTCGCTGAAAGTTAACGAGTTGTATAATGATCTCGATGAAAATGCGATGGATGAAGCATTTGATGAGAGTCAATTCAAAGAAGAGGATCTAGTTTCAGAACTGGATGAAGAAACGGAATTACTCCAAAGCGTGAGTCAACGCGTTTTGGACGCAACCCAAATTTATCTCAGTGAAATTGGATTCTCTCCACTCCTCACCGCAGAGGAAGAAGTTTTCTATGCTCGCAGAGCCCTTCGGGGAGATGTAGCATCGCGTCAGCGCATGATAGAAAGCAACCTTCGCTTAGTGGTAAAAATATCTCGCCGTTATAACAACCGAGGTCTTGCCTTACTCGATTTGATCGAAGAAGGAAATCTCGGGTTGATTCGTGCAGTTGAAAAGTTTGATCCCGAAAAAGGCTTCCGTTTTTCAACGTATGCGACTTGGTGGATCCGTCAAACGATTGAACGCGCTATCATGAATCAAACCCGAACAATCCGCCTACCGATTCATATCGTCAAAGAACTCAATATTTACCTTCGTACCGCCCGTGAACTTGCTCAAAAGCTCGATCACGAGCCAAGTCCTGAAGAGATAGCTGAGCAATTAGATAAACCTGTTGAAGATGTCAGCCGAATGCTACGTTTAAATGAGCGTATTACATCGGTTGATACGCCTATCGCAGGCGATTCTGAGAAGTCACTGCTGGAAGTATTATCGGATGATAATGATTCAGGACCTGAAAACACTATCCAAGATAACAACTTAAAAGAAAATATCGTTAAGTGGTTATATGAACTCAATCCGAAGCAACGTGAAGTTTTAGCGCGCCGTTTTGGTTTGTTGGGATATGAAGCGGAAACTCTGGAAGAGGTTGGGCGCGAAATTGGGCTCACTCGTGAAAGAGTTCGTCAAATTCAGGTAGAAGGTTTAAGACGTTTAAAAGATATTTTACAAGGTGAAGATTTAACGCTGGAAGCGTTATTCAATATGTAATCTGCCGTGTTAAAACACATGAAGCCCCTGTTGTCGTTGATAACAGGGGCTTTTCTTTTTAGTTGCTGTGGAATTAATTAATCGGTACGCCGCTGTGGAACTTAAAGTCCTCGTCAGGCATTAAAATCAGCTTAGCCTCAACTTCCCCATAAAAACGCACACGCTCAGTGATATCTGTTTTACTAATCAACTGAGCAAGTTGCAGATAATCCTGATAATGGCGCGCCTCTGAACGCAGTAATGAGGTATAAAAATTGGCAAGTTGCTCATCCAAGTGTGGCGCCAATTTAGCAAACCGCTCGCAAGAGCGCGCTTCAATATAAGCCCCAATAATGAGCTTATCTACCAAAGTTTTCGGATCATGAGGGTCTAAATGACTGAATAACCCTTTCGCGTAGCGACCTGCGGTGATCCCATCATACGCAATGTCCCGCTGATGCATAATCTCTAGCACTTGGTAAAAATGGTGCAATTCTTCTTTGATTAACAACACCATTTTATCAATCAAATCTTGGCTATATGGAGACTGTTTTTTCGCTAGGATCTGTTTTGAGATTTGGTTCTTATTTTTCAATGTGTGAACATCACCAATGCGATCATACGCAAAGGCTTCATAGGGTTGGAACCACTCTAATAAAATCGCCGCACTTTCTTTATCTACTGCATATTTGCGAATTAAAAACATGGCACTTTGCGCGGCTTTTAATTCACACAGCAGATGATCCTTCAAAATCGTTGGTAAATTCTCTGACTGACTGGCTTTGTGGATCCACGCATCGGGCGTTTCACACTGCAAAAATTGTTTAATTGGCGCTAGTAATTCAGCGTACTCATCCATGCTACTTATCCATTTCCTTTAAACGATATAACCAATCAAGGGCTTGGCGCGGAGTTAGTTTGTCAGGGTCGATTTCCTCTAAAGCGGCTAATACTGGGGATGGTTCTTCTTCCACAGTCCCTAAGAAGCTCAGCTGAGCGCTATCCACATGACTCGCATTGGCATTATTGGAGATAACTTCCAGCTCTTTGAGTTTTTGCTTCGCGCGTTTGATCACTTCTTTTGGAACTCCAGCTAGTGAAGCCACGGCTAAACCGTAACTCTTGCTTGCTGCGCCATCTTGCACATTATGCATAAAGGCGATGGTATCACCGTGTTCAATCGCATCGAGGTGAATATTGACCGCACCTTCCAGCTTTTCCGGTAAGGTGGTTAATTCAAAATAGTGAGTTGCAAATAAGGTCATCGCTTTGATGCGATTAACTAAGTTTTCAGCACATGCCCACGCTAAAGAAAGTCCATCATAGGTAGATGTACCGCGACCAATTTCATCCATCAACACTAAGCTGTGTTCAGTGGCATTATGCAGAATATTCGCAGTTTCAGTCATCTCTACCATGAAGGTTGATCGTCCTGAAGCGAGATCATCGGATGCACCGACGCGCGTAAAAATACGATCAATAGGCCCAATGACGGCTTTACTGGCTGGCACAAAACTCCCGATATAAGCCAGTAAGGTGATCAGGGCAGTTTGGCGCATATAGGTACTTTTACCGCCCATATTGGGGCCTGTAATGATCAGCAAGCGGCGTTGTGGAGAAAGAGACAGCGGGTTAGAAATAAAAGGCTCACTAAGCACTTGCTCGACAACAGGGTGACGACCTTCAGTAATTTGAATACCGGGCTTGTCTGTTAATTGAGGACAGGCATAACCGAGGGTGTCTGCACGCTCTGCGAGAGTGGAAAGGACATCCAACTCAGCCAGCGCTTCGGCACTGGTTTGTAACGCGGCTAAATGTGGTAGCAGCATATCGAACAGTTCATCATACAAGGCTTTTTCGATAGCGAGCGCTTTGCCTTTTGATGTCAGTACTTTATCTTCATACTCTTTCAATTCAGGGATAATGTAGCGCTCCGCATTTTTCAGCGTTTGGCGACGAACATAATGAATTGGCGTGAGGTGGCTTTGTCCACGACTCACTTGAATGTAGTAACCATGTACCGCGTTATAGCCTACTTTTAGGGTATCGATACCCAGTTTTTCACGCTCACGAATTTCTAAGCGATCGAGGTAATCTGTTGCACCGTCTGCCAGCGCTCGCCATTCATCGAGTTCGCTGTTGTAACCTGGGGCAATGACGCCACCATCACGAACTAAAACTGGAGGAGCATCAACAATCGCTTTTTCGAGCAAGCTTTGCAGCTCATCGAATTGACCAATGCGTTGCGTTAGTGCAGCCAGGTAGCCGCAATCTGATTGCGCTAGAATTTGGTGAATATCATGATATTGCTGGAATGCATGGCGCATACGCGTTAAGTCGCGAGGGCGCGCTGAGCGTAATGCGAGACGAGCGAGTACACGTTCTAAATCACCAATCTGGCGAAGGAACGGTTGTAGCTCAAAGCCGTATTGTTGCAGTGCACCAATGGCTTGCTGGCGGTTGTTCAACACGGTGAGGTTACGCAATGGGGTATGAAGCCAGCGTTTTAGCATACGGCTTCCCATTGGGGTGACACACTTGTCCAAAATCGCGGCAAGGGTGTTTTCGGTGCCCCCAGCAAGGTTTTGGGTTAGCTCTAAATTTCGGCGAGTTGCAGCATCTAAAATTACATTATCTTGTTGTTTTTCCATGATAATGCTACGGATGTGCGGTAATGCAGTTCGCTGAGTATCTTTCACATATTGCAGCAAACAACCTGCCGCGCGTAAGGCTTTGTGGGCATTTTCAACGCCAAACCCGATTAAATCTTTGGTGCCAAATTGCAGGTTTAATTGCTGTTTTGCCGTGTCTAATTCATATTCCCATAATGGGCGGCGGCGTAAGCCTTTATTCAGTTCAATCAATGACATGCTCGCGAAATCTTCAGGATAAAGTAATTCCGCTGGGCGGGTACGCTGAAGCTCGGCTTTTAATGACTCTTCATCATCAATTTCACTGATGATAAAGCGACCGGATGCGATATCTAAGGTCGCAAAACCATAGCCTTGAGATTCTTGCCATACCGCTGCCAGTAAGTTGTCTTGGCGTTCATTGAGTAAGGCTTCATCGGTGATGGTACCCGGTGTCACGATACGTACCACTTGGCGCTCAACAGGGCCTTTACTGGTGGCAGGATCACCAATTTGCTCGCAAATGGCGACAGATTCTCCCATCTGTACCAATCGGGCTAAATAGTTTTCGGCTGCATGGTGAGGAACGCCCGCCATCGGGATAGGTTGACCGGCAGATTGACCACGCTTGGTGAGAGAAATATCCAGTAACTGAGAGGCTTTTTTAGCATCATCAAAGAACAGTTCGTAAAAATCCCCCATACGATAAAACAGCAAAATATCGGGATGTTGAGCTTTGAGTTTTAAGTACTGCTGCATCATCGGCGTATGGGATTCGAAACTTTGATTTTCTGTCATGTTTTTAACTTGTTGAATATTTGATGTATTTATGGGCTTTTGACTTTCGGCGTAAACGCTATTTTATCTTGTTGTTAGGGTGAATTCGCGGAAAGTTGAAAGGGCGTTTGCGACCCTCATAGTAGCCCAGTTAAGGGAAAACTTGTACTGCTAATAACGGGGAATTTACCTCGCAATGTTATTACGTGATGAGTTGAGTTACATGAGTGGGAACAGTTACGCCAATTAGGTTGATGCCCGGTCACGGAGCTAAAAGAATAAAAGTAATATAAAAAGCAGGGTATTCTGGCGTAAACTCTGAATGCAGGCTTAATACGGTTTTATCCCGAGCCGTTAGCTGCAACTTGAAAGCTCTAGGGTATATGGTATCGTACGCGTCAGAAATACCTTTAAGAGAGCCCGTCACGGTGGAAAAAAAGAAAACCTTCCCGCAGCAGAAAAGCGGCTTGCACCCGCGTAACCGTCATCGCTCGCGCTATGATTTCCCGGCCCTGATCGCCAGTTGCCCTGCACTGGAGCCGTTCGTCAAACCGAACGCCTGGGGCGACATCTCGGTAGATTTTGCGGATCCTACGGCGGTTAAAATGCTCAACCGTGCGTTGCTGCAACATTTTTATGGCATCGAACACTGGGACATTCCCGCCGGTTATCTGTGCCCGCCGATCCCCGGGCGTGCCGACTATTTACACCATCTGGCTGACTTGCTGGCGACCAGCAACGGCGGTGAGATCCCTCGTGGTAAAGGCGTGGCTATCCTTGATGTGGGCGTTGGTGCCAACTGTATTTATCCGATCATTGGTCTGCGTGAATACGGCTGGCGTTTTACCGGTTCGGAGGTTGAACCAGTATCACTGAATGCGGCCAAAATGATCGTGGAGATGAATCCGACGCTGAGAAACGGCGTGCGTCTGCGTTTGCAAAAACAACCTGAATCTATTTTGAACGGCATCATCGGCGTGGCGGAGAAATTTGATGCCACACTGTGTAATCCACCGTTCCATAGCTCTGAACAGGAAGCACAAGCCAGCACCCGCCGCAAACTGCACAAGTTGGGTAAAGGTGAGGTAGCCGACACGCCGGTACAGAACTTTGGTGGCAAAAATAAAGAGCTATGGTGTGAAGGCGGTGAAGAAGCCTTTGTACGTAAAATGGTAGAGGAGAGCGTTAGTCTAGCGCAAAACTGCCTGTGGTTTACCTCGTTGATTTCTAAAAGCACGACACTGCCTTCGATTTATCATGCATTGAAGCTGGTGGGTGCGGCCGAAGTCCGTACCATTGAAATGGCGCAGGGGCAAAAAATCAGTCGCTTCGTGGCCTGGACTTTCCACGACGCACAACAGCAGGCCGCCTGGGCAGCAGAACGCTGGCGTTAATTTCTCTGGTGTCGGTTATTTAACTGGCACCGATAAAATTTCGCATTTCTTTTTCAATTTCTGCATGTTGCGTTATTCTCAACATATCTTCCTAAAACAAGCTTGTCTAACTTAAAAGTGTCTATCAAGTCGATGGCTATTCAGTTGTAACTCATTATAATTGTTCATAATGATGAAGGTATATTCAACATTTTCAGCGCTAACTTGATCCATGCCGTAGCCCGACGACTTGGATGGGATTCTTTCAACGTTGCTAGAGCCAGCTCATAAGCTAGAACAGGCTCCGTCACTGGAATAATGGAAAGCCCCTCAATATGATTCTTTTTCCACATACTTTCAGGGAGTAAGGTGATACCAACTCCTGCGCGCACCATCGCCATCACAAGATCTAAATGCCCACTGCGTCCTGCAATAATTGGTTTTTTGCCATAGATCCCGCACGCACTAACAACTAGCTCATTAATTCGAAAGCTATCTTGAAAAAAGATAAATGGCTCATTCAGAAGTTCTGCAAACTTAACGCTATTTTGAATGGCTAATGGGTGTTTTTCATTCACGAGTAGCATCAATCGGTCAGTAGCAAATCGATATAAATTAAATCGTTGTTCGTCAAATGGAGACATTACCGCTGCCGTTTCTACATCTCCTTTGAGCATGGCATTCATCATATGGTTTGAACTTAATTCAATGATCTGCAATTCGACTTGTGGATATTTCTGACTAAATGCCATGATGATATCGGCAAAATAGGTTGAAGCGATGACAGGGGGTAAACCGACCTTCAAGACCCCTATGAGTGGGCCTGATTTATCTTTTAATGCGTTATTAAGACTGTCGAATTGCGCCAAAATTTGCTGAGCATGGCGGAATAAAATCTCACCATCATCGGTAAGTTTCACGCCGTCGGTTTCGCGGAGCAGTAAGGTTACTTCAAGCTCTTGTTCTAATTTTTGAATGCTGCGGCTGATTGCTGGCTGAGTGACGTATAATTTATCCGCTGCTCGGCTAAAGTTATTTTGTTGTACTACTTCGACAAAATAGCGTAATCCTCGAATGTCCATCGTGACCTCTATGACATTTTGTTATAGCGATAATGATTATAAATAATTTCCGTTAATGCAATATTAGGACTAGTAATAATACAAAGCTGAATAATCAGCATAAATTATTATTAGGAATTACATTATGAAAACGGTTATCGAATATGTTCTGGAACGCTTGCAAGCACTGGGTATCAACGAAGTTTTTGGGGTCGCAGGGGATTACGCTTTTCCGATTGAAGATGCCGTTTGTGAAAGTGACTCATTGCGTTGGATTGGTAATTGTAATGAGTTAAATGCCGCTTATGCCGCGGATGGTTACGCAAGAATCAAAGGTGTTGCCGCACTTTCGACAACATTTGGAGTGGGGGAACTCAGTGCGTTGAATGGTCTTGCGGGGTCTTATGCTGAGCATTTACCTGTCTTCCATCTGGTGGGCATGCCAGCGAGTGGTGTTCAGAAAAACCATCGTCTTGTTCACCACACTTTAGGCAATGGTGATTTTGATGTGTTTTATCAAATGAGTCAGCATTTGAGCTGTGCTTATGCGATATTAACCCCTGAAAATTGCATTGATGAAACCGAGCGATTAATTGCAGCAGCCCTAAAAGAACGTCGCCCTGTCTATATGGGGTTCCCATCTGATTACGCGGTGATGCCTGTCATTGCTAATGGGAAACATAAAAAAGCTGAGTCACAGAAAAGTGATGCGCAGTCACTCAATGCCGCAGTGAATGCCATTTTAGAGAAGCTCAATGCTAGCCAAAAAGCCTGTATTATTCCGGGGATTTTGACTGCGCGGTTAGGCTATTCGGATGATGTGCAGGCAATTATTGATAAGACAGGCCTGCCGTATGCCACGATGTTTATGGACAAAAGTATTGTGAGTGAATCTAACCCGACGTATATGGGAATTTATAATGGCAAACTAATGAATGTCCAAGTGGGCGAATTTGTTGAAAGTTGCGACTGCATTTTAGGCATTGGCGCGGTATTAACGGATTTTAACTCAGGCAGTTTTACGGCATCTATCTCCCCTGAGCAACGTATTAATATTTTAGCAGATCAGGTGAAAGTGGGTTCAGCGGTTTACCCAAATGTGATGATGAAAGAGGTATTAGATAAACTGCAAACATTAGTGCCTTCGTTAAAGCATCAAGGTATTGCGGCTCAAGGATTGGGTGAGCCTCGACAAGGTGATAACGGTCAAATTACCGCACAATATCTGTATCCGCGCTTAGAGAAAATGTTCAAGGACGACGATATCGTGATTGCTGAAACAGGGACAGCATCAATGGGCTTGGGTTTTGCTTTACTGCCTAAAGATGCTCAGTTTCATAACCAAACATTATGGGGATCAATTGGTTGGGCAACGCCAGCAGCATTTGGCGCAGCAATTGCAGCACCTAATAAGCGGGTGATCTTAGTGACCGGTGAAGGCTCCCATCAATTAACCGCGCAAGAAATTAGTCAGTTTGCACGTTTTGGATTAAAACCGATTATTTTTGTGCTCAATAATGATGGTTATTTAATTGAACGATTATTATGTAAAGAGCCAGAAGCTTACTACAACGACTTACCGCAGTGGAATTATGCACAATTACCTGCAGCATTAGGTTGCACTGATTGGTATTGCCAAAAAGTCACCACTTGCGATGAATTAGACGCTGCTATTAAACACGCTGAAGTGACGGATTCAGCCGTCTATATTGAGATAGTTATGGATAGATACGCAGCTTCAGATCTGGCCAAAAAATTAGGTAAGTCTGTGGCATCGTTATATTCGTTTTAACATCAGGCTGAGCCATATTTTTAGTGCTGATTTAAAACGTTAGAAATAGCATAAATAAAAGCAATTTATGCTAATTTTCGCACGATATTAAATTTGATATTCATCGCTACATTCTTTATTTTAATAGGTAAATATAATCTTATATTATCAGGTAAATAATATTCTTTTAACGATGCTCATAATTTCATTTTCTAAAAAAGAATGTATTTAAATGATGGCGTTATTTTAATAAGAGGTGATTTTGATGAATAAATTAAAAATAGCATTGGTTTCTTTGATGTTTTTAAGTCCATTTGCGATGAGTGCAACTGAGATTAATTATGTTCAGTCCATGGAAATGAAATTAGTTGGTAACATTAATATCGTAATGAATGCAGCGACAACAACGGATTATGTGAATGCAGTTTCACAAAAAGCGGATGAAGCGGGCGCAAAATACTTTATTATTACCTCAGTGAACTCTGAAGGTGAAGGTAACGATATTTCAATCAATGCTAGCTTATACAATAAATAGTCTATATTTATATTTTATGCGTCGTGATCCCCTGCACTTAAGTTGTCGTTAAGTGCAGTTTTTTTATACGCCATTCATTTTAGCCGCAAGGCTCCCACCTTATTGAATTACCAAGAATACAAACAAAAATTTAATTTTATCTGTGTTAAGATTTTAGCTAAAGATATCCATTATCAGTTGTTCAGGAAGGGATCTCAGTCTTATGTCTGAAGTATTAACTCAGTGGTTAATGGAATATGGCTATTGGGCTGTATTTCTTGGCGCGATGCTTGAAGGGGAAACGGCAGCTTTTCTATCGGGAGTGGCCGCACATAATCAATTACTCTCTTATCCTTTGACGATGTTATTTGCTGCACTTGGTGGTGTCGTCAGTGACAATGTGCTTTTTTTTGTCGGGCGTTATGCGGGAGCGCGGGTATTGCCTAGATTTCAAAAACATCAAAGTAAGATTGTACGGGTTCAGCAGTTAATACAACGCCATGAAAATTGGATTATTATTGGGATCCGTTTTGCATATGGAATGAGAACGGTTGGACCGATTATTATTGGTGCTAGTAAGGTAAATCCGCTCAGATTTTTTGTATTAAATATCCTTGGCGGCGCGATTTGGGGATGTTTGATTGTTTCTATCGGATACTTTATCAGCTCACTTGTCTTTGCGCTCCCATTTCACCCACATTTCTCTTGGTTAGCTATCATTGTTTTGGTGATTGTTGGTGTTTGGTGGATCCGCCGGAGGCGACGCTAAGGCTCTTGTTGTTGATGATTGTGAGCCACCGTGGCCTAGGGTGGCTAAGCGTCATTATTTAAGATGTTTTGGTGTTTCTGCCCTGATTATTTTTCCCATTGCTTGCAGCAAATCTGAGGCTTCATATCTGTCGGTTACGATTTCAATATAGGCGGCAGTATCTATTCTTTCGAGTGTATTGAGAACTCGATCGAGTTCATCGCAAGTGGTGATTTTCTGACAATACCAATTTTTGCATCCAAGGGTTGCGGGAAGCTGAGCATAGTTCCAAGGGTGGACATCGTTGTAATAGGCCTCGGGTTCATGGCAGAAAAGGCGTTCAATTAAATAGCCATCATTATTGAGCACAAAAATAAGTGGTTTCAGCCCCCAGCGAGCAAATAAGCTAATTTCTTGCGCGGTTAATTGATGGGAGCCTTCGCCGGTAGCCAGGATCACGCGGCGATGAGGCGCTGCAAGTGCTGCACCTAGTGCCGCAGGGGTTGCCCAGCCAATCGAACCCCATAGGGATTGAGTTTGAAAAGACACTTCTTTAGGAAGAAGTGCAAAGCCTAATCCCATGGAAAATGTTCCTGTGTCCGCTATAACGATGTCATTTTGCTTAATAAATTGTTCAAATCGCGGGTATAAATAATCACTGGTTATTTTTCCGTTAGCATTACTGATTGGTTCACCTAGGCCGTGAACTTTTATTGAGTTGCTCGGAATAAATGTCAGAATATCTCTTAGCTCAGCAAGTAGTTCATAAATATAAACATCGGAATATCGAATTGCATCGATAACGACATAATTATCCATTATGTGGATCATATTATTTGTATCAAGATCTGCAGTGAAACACCCTGTGTTTACATCACTCATCATCGCGCCAATATTGAGAATACAATCGCAGCCTTCAATAAACTCAGCAATGGCTGGGTTCATTAAATGTCCACTGTACATGCCTATATATTGTGAGTGTGTTTCATTTAAAACACCTTTATCCATAAACATTGTGGCATAAGGTAAGTGAGTGATTTTAATCAGTACTTCTACTTCTTTGACTAAGTCAAATCGTGATATGAGAGAACCCAGTAAGGCGCATGGGGATTCACTGTGGCTGAGTTTATTGACTATCAAACTGAGGACTTTTTTTAAGGTATCAGGACGACTACTTGGTAATGTGAACGGCTTGATACTCTGTACTACGATGCGTTTCACGGCATGATCAGCAGGTATGCCAATATAAACAGGGCGCCTTTGAGCAAAAGCCTGAGCGATTAAACGGGTCATTTCACTGACACAGTTTTCTGGTGTCAAAATCGCGTGAGCACACGAAAAGGATTGAGCAACTTTATAAAATACCTCGAAATCACCATCACCTAAAGTATGGTGCATAATAGGTTGATTTTTTTGGATATGGCTGGCAGGCATTCCGACTAAATGAAAAATAGGTAATCTTTCTGCATACGCCCCTGCAATGCCATTTAATGCACTGAGTTCTCCAACTGCGAAGGTTGTTGCGAGTGCCGCAAACCCTTTTACGCGAGCGTAACCATCTGCGGCATAGGCCGCATTTAATTCATTGCAGTTTCCTACCCAACGTAAATTTTGGGAGGCACAGACGGCATCATTAATAGGAAAGGCATAATCACCTGCAACACCAAAAATATCATTAATACCGAGTGCTTGTAATCTGGATAAAACATGTTCAATAACAGTTTGGATCATGTGATTTCTCCATATTAGAATCATTCAACAAAATAAAAAATAAATTTATTTTTAATTTTTAGGTGATTATTTTATTTTTGTATACTGATAATAGTAGCTGGAATATCAAATGTGGGAGTGTTTTTTTTATAAGAAATGATAATAAAAAGAATATTGACGCAGTGAAATGTACGAAAAGGATGGAAAAAAAGATAAAAAAGGCATCCAAGAGAATAAATTTAATCTTTTGAATGCCCTAGGTGAAGCGAATATTAGCGTTGTGCTGCTGTCACCATCACTTCAACGAGTACTTGCTCACGTGCCATATTCGCTTCAACAGCGGCGCGAGCAGGGCTAAATTCAGCTGGCATCCAAGTTTCCCAAACGGTATTAAAGTCAGCAAAATCACGCTTCATATCTTTTATCCACACTTGAGCAGATAAAATACGGGTTTTGTCGCTATTACTAGCGGCTAATAATGCATCAATTTTGTTTAATACATCTTGGGTTTGAGCGGTAATATCCCCGGTTAAATCCGTAGGCACTTGTCCAGATAAGTAAACTAATCCAGCATATTCAACGCTGTCTGCTAAGCGTGGTTTTGGGTTATTACGTTTAATGGACATTAATTACCTCGTTAATCCTTCTAGTGAAATAGGGGAGCGTTGCTGGGTAATGAGCTGAGTTAATATCTCTGCGCTACCCGCTGCTAATGTAAAACCTAAACTGCCGTGACCCACATTGAGCCATAAGTTGCTGTGTGTAGTTTTGCCTAACATTGGCGGTCCCTTTGGTGTTGACGGACGTAAACCGCACCATGTTTCTGCTTCATCAATTTTAGGTAAATTCGGGAATGTTTTTTTAATAATGTTTTTTAATGCAGAAATTCTGTTTTCTCGTAATCCAAATTTGTCATAACCAATATCGACCATGGCCGCGATGCGTAATTGATCATTAAGTTTGGCGTAGACAATTTTATTGCCATAGTCGGTCACGCTAAGTTTAGGAACAATATGTGCCATTTGTGGATATTCCACACTGAGGCTGTAGCCTTTTAAACCGAGAATTGGCACATCAATGCCAAGGGGCTTTAATAACTCACGGCTACCATTGCCTGCGCAAATCACCACATCATCCGCTTGAATTGTGCCTTGATTTGTTTCTACACCCGTAATGGTATTGCCATGCTTAATAAAGGATTTGACCGAGTGCTCAAGACACAATGTAAATTGTGGCTGTGTTGATAAATAAGCCAGAATATTTTTGCAGAATAAATAACAATCAGCGGTTTCATCATCGGGCGCGTAAATCGCGCCCACTAGTTGTGATTGGATATTCTTTAATGCAGGCTCTAATTCAACGATTTCATCCGCATTCAGGACTTTTTGAAATTTCTTATCCACGGTTTCACTGGCTTTTTTAAAGCTAGATTGCTCGCGATGGATAATTAATTTTCCTGATTTTTCCCAAGCGAAATCAGCAATATCACCATTCGTACGCCAAGTATTCATGACATTTTGACTGAGTAGTGATAATCGTAATAAATGAGCGCCATTAATTTTATTGGTTGTGCGGTTACAGGCTAAGGTGAATTGGGTCATCCAAGAAAGCTGCTGTAATGTAAAATCGATTCTCAAATTTAATGGGGAGTCATTTTTACCCATCCAGCGTAAGCCTTGTAATGGAACGCCTGCATCTGCAAGTGGCGAAACATAGCGATAACTTAATTGTCCACCATTGGCAAAGCTGGTTTCCATGCCAACGTCAGAATAAGATTCAATTAATGTGACGGTTTGACCTGCTTTAATTAAAGCATATGCAGTACTTAATCCAATCACTCCAGCACCGATCACTACCACATGTTTAGTCATAATATTCCGCAACCAATAATAACGTAGGAGTTATCATTTAACGGCGAATAGTCAGACTAAACAATTGAGTTTTCATCACTGGAGTATAACTTTTGGTTAACTACTGCGTTGCGTTTTTTTAGTATTAATGACAAGGTGTTTACATAATTTTGTGCGGCTTTTGTGAGCGGTCTATCCGCGCGATGGAAAACGGATACAGCTAAATGCAAGTTCTCTTTAAGCGGGTAGATCATCGATTCTGGCAAGGTATGTTCCGCAGAAAAAATGTCGGTAATACTACAACCTAGGCCAGCACGAACGAACTCTGCCGCCATGTGGTAGGTGTGTACGCTGATATTGGACTCTTGGAACTCATGTCTCTGCTGTAGCAGTTGAGAGAGGGAGTCGGAGCCTGGGTGGATCCAGCGGTCTTGATCAATATCCACCAGTGAAACGGGAGATTTTACGGGAGTCTGGCTATCCACATAGACGAGTGGAATATCAGCAACAGGCAATACGGTGATCCCACCTTCAATCGCCAAATTAAATGCAATACCGATATCAAGATCTTGCTGCGTTAATAATTGCAAAATATCCGTGGTGTGATGGGTTCCAATAGTGAGTTTTATATTCGGGTGTTTTTTAATAAATAGCGCGGTGACTTCAGGCACTAGGTTAAGGCCAAGACTAGGTAAACAGCCAATCGCTAATTTCCCTTGTGGGTTTCTGGATAAATTCTGTGCCAAAATTCTGAGTCTATCTAAATTCTGATAAACCTCTTTCGCCTCTTCAAATAATAAATTGGCTTCATCTGTTGGCAGTAATTTCCCTCGAATCCGTTGGAATAAAACGAGCCCCAATTGCTGTTCAGCATGTTTGAGGGCTTTACTCGCCGCTGGCTGGGAAATATGCAGAACTTCTGCTGCGCGAGTGAGTGAACCGCAGGTCATCACTGCATAAAAGATATCAAGGTGCCTTAACTTCATTATTGGTCGTCCATGGTTAGAGCTTGGTAATACTTTGCATTTTTTCTTATTCTACAGAGAAAAATGCCATGGATCCGATATCGAGGTCACTTACCAGAAATGAAAAATGCCAGCTCATATACTTTTGGTTATGAGCCGGCATGTGCTATCAAGGATTATGCGATGGCTGCGCCTAATTCAATATATAACTTGATGATGATACTGTTGGTGATATCCACCAAGAACGCACCGACCATCGGTACCACTAAGAAGGCTTTGTGTGATGGGCTGAATGCACGAGTAACGGTCTGCATGTTAGCGATTGCCGTTGGCGTTGCCCCCATCCCGAACCCACAGTGGCCCGCACTGATAACGACAGCATCATAGTCACTGCCCATCATCTTGAAGGTGACAAAGCAGGCGAATAACACCATCACAACGGTTTGTACCGCAATAATGATTAATACTGGACCCGCCATGCTAGCTAATTGACCAAACTTCAATGACATTAGCGCAATAGCAAGGAATAACGAGAGCGCCACGCTACCTAAAACGTCAACAGTCGGCTCGAAAACTTCATGTTTAAACACGTGAGTTAAGACGTTACGGATGATGATACCGACAAATAAACACCAAACGAAAGTCGGTAAGTGCATTGGCGTATCTTTTACTAACTCACTGATATAGCTACCCGCAACGATACAGATAATCAGCATTGAAATGGTTTCAATGATGTTATTGGCGTTGATTTTTCTTTTTACCGTTGGTTGTTCAAATGCTTCAAGGATGGTCTCTTTTTCTTGTTCGGTCGCTTTTGGAATGGTCACTTTTTTCAGTAAGTGGCGAGCGACAGGCCCCCCGACTAGTCCACCTAGAACCAGACCCATAGTCGCACACGCCATCGCCAGCTCAACAGCGCCTGTTACGCCATATTTATCGGCAAGGATAGGACCCCAAGCACCGGCGTTACCGTGACCACCTGTTAAGGTGATTGAACCTGCAATCAGACCGATAAATGGACTTTCGTTTAGCATCACTGCCATACCCATGCCGACAGCGTTTTGGATCACAATCAAGATGGTTACAGCAAGTGTTAAAATAACGAGAGGTTTCCCGCCTTTTATTAATCGCGAAAAATCTGAACTTAAACCAATTGATGAGAAGAAGGCGATCATCAATGTGCTTTGTAATGAGGTATCAAACGAGAAAGTATAGCCTGCCGCTTTATCAACAATTAATAAAACGATAGCAACAATAAATCCGCCGACAACAGCATCAGGAATATGGTTTTTCTGTAGAAAAGGGCTGATTTTCACCACAATCATCCCAATAAGCAGCGCTAAGCATGCAAACAATAGCGTATAGCTGGCATCTAGGGTCATTATTTTTACCTCACATTTATTTACCAGAGCATTCACTTTTGCGATTTAACATTAGTGTTAAATGAAATTACTTTGCTTAACTTTTGTTTAACAATGAGTTTTATTGGGGTTGCTATAACTTTTAGTTAAGTAAATCGTATGAAAAAATCACTTTTATTGATTGGTTTAAGTCATTACTAGAAGGTTATTAAATTAATAAAATTACTAAACATTACCTATTGCATTGATTTAATAGGATATTTAAATTTCTCTCATCTACTGAGAAAATTACGTAATTTTGCTGTCTCTTTTCGAGCATCAGCGCTGGCGTTAAGTCGTAGTAATTGTTGGAAATGTGATGGGCGGCATAAAAGCCGCTATATTGTTAATGAATGTTAAGAAATTGCAACGTAACTCACGTTTTAGCCAGTTTTGATGACGATGAATCTGCTTTTTGTGCGACAAATTAAGACTGAAATTAGTATAAAGACCAATATTCTTAAGTACCTTTCATGCTTTATATGGATTAAATCTCAGAGGGCAGTATTTATTCCCATTGTATTGTTATCATCGAAACAAGATGTTTATTTAACTAATTGTATTTAATGATAATTAAAAAATAGAGTGGATTTTATTAATGCCCTAGTGCTCGGATGAGTCAATATTCTTCATTGTAGGGATTGGTTATGATGGGCGTTAATTCAGGTATCTTAATTAGGGTATTTTAAATGAAGAAAACCATTCGCCAAGTGACTTTTGATTTACTACGTCAATTGAACATTACCACTATTTTTGGGAATCCCGGCTCGACGGAAGAAACATTCTTAAAAGATTTTCCGAGCGATTTTCGTTATATCCAAACATTGCATGAAGCTTCTGCCGTTGCAGCTGCAGATGGTTATGCCCAAGGCATGCGCAAAGTGGCGATGGTCAACCTGCATACCTCTGCGGGGCTAAGTAATGGGATGAGTAATATTCTGACCGCTTATATGAACCGTACGCCACTGATTATCACGGCGGGTAACCAAACCCGTGAAATGTTGCTGATGGAGCCTTGGCTAACCAATATTGAGCCTGAAACTCTTCCAAAGCCATGGGTTAAGTGGAGCTATCAGCCTGAGCGTGCGGAAGATGTCCCTGCTGCGTTTATGCGAGCATATGCGATGGCACTTCAACCACCAGCAGGCCCCGTTTTCTTATCAATCCCCCTTGACGATTGGGATAAACCAGCCATTGCCCAAGAGGCGGTTGTTCGTGAAGTTTCCCAGCGCATAGGCTATGACCCTGTTCGTTTACAAGCGTTTGCCGATGCGTTTAATGCCGCCAAAAATTCAGTATTAATTTATGGCTCCGCCATTGCGCGGGGGGAAGGCTGGGACGCGGGCATTGCATTAGCCGAAAAATTGAATGTGCCTGTTTGGGCGGCGCCAGCATCGGAACGTCCGCCATTCCCTGAAACTCATCCGTTGTATGCAGGTGGGTTGCCTTTTGCTATGGGGCCGCTGTCAGACAAGCTGAAAGGACATGATTTGGCGTTGATTATTGGGGCGCCTGTTTTCCGTTATTATCCTTATGTAGCAGGAAGTTATTTACCAGATGGAATGCGTTTACTGCACATTACCGATGATCCTATCGAGGTAGGAAGAGCACCCGTTGGCGACAGCTTACTCAGTGATGCGGTATTGGCCATTGAAGGACTGACATCGTTAGTGAATGCCAGAACGGCCTCGAAAAATAAGGTTGAGAAACAGTCTCATGGTATGGCTCCACATCCTGCTGCGCCTGAGGTGAAAGGAAATTCAACGGTATTAAGTGCAGCGCAGCTGTTTAAAGCACTGAGAGACGTTTCCCCGAAAGAGACAATATTAGTGGAGGAGTCGCCATCAAACCTTGGCGAGTTGCACCGTGAATGGCCAATCGATGCACCGGATTCTTTCTATACCTTTGCCAGTGGATCATTAGGTTGGAACTTACCAGCAAGCGTGGGAATTGCCTTAGCGGAAAAAGACAGTGGCCGACACCGCCCTGTGATGTCGATTATTGGCGATGGCTCGATGCAATACTCGATTCAAGGGCTATGGAGCGCTGCACAACATAATTTACCGATTGTGTTTGTGATCCCACGAAATAGCGAATATGCCATTTTAAAATCTTTCGCGGTGTTAGAAGAGACGCCGGGGGTTCCTGGGCTGGATATTCCAAACTTGGATATTGTGGCATTGGGTAAAGGTTATGGTTGCACGGCGTTAAAAGCCACGACGGTGGATGAGGTCAAAGCGGCTTGCCGTGAGGCATTTAAGCGCCAAGGTCCAACGGTGATCGAAGTGCCTATTCAGCCTCAAATTCCACCACTGATTTAATCTGCAGATTTAAATCAGAGACAGATAGAAAAATAGCCTCAAATAGAGGCTATTTTAATAAAGAGGGGAGCAGACTTAGTGCTTCACTAACGTTGAGAAGTAATACACTAATGGTACCGCGAGGATCCACAGGCTGATTGGGATTTCTCGCCACTTGCCTGCCACGGCTTTAATCAAGATATAGAACAGTAACCCGCCTGCAATCCCTGTACCGAAGCTATTCGCGATTAACGTGATCATCACCATCATTAATACTGGCAGGCCGTCGGTAAAGTTAGCTAAATCCACTTTACGTAATCCGCTGAACATATTTAAGCCAATTAAAATCAATGCAGGTGCGGTGGCTTGTGCTGGGATCATTAATGCGATTGGGGTGAACAGTAACATTAGCAGGAACATGAACGCCGCCGCTAATGCGGTCATACCGGTTTTACCGCCTGCTTCTGCGGCTGCTGAAGATTCAATTAATGCGGTTGCTGCTGGGATACCCACCATTGGACCTAACGCTGCTGCGATAGAATCCACAATAAATGGGCGATTGATATTCGGCATGTTGCCTTCTTTATCCAGTAATCCGGCTTCGCCACCAACCGCTAATGTGGTTCCCATGGTGGAGAAAAATTCCGCTGCGAAGAACACGAATAAGAAAGGTAAGAAGGCGATGTTTAAGGCGCCAATTAAATCTACCTGACCTAAGACTGGAGCAATAGAATGCGGCATGCCGATAAAGCTTTCGGGTAACTTTGTGACGCCAAACGGAATGCCCAGTATAGTAGCGAACAAAATGGCCCATAAGATCCCACCAGGAATACGGCGAGCCTGTAATGCGATAGCCACAAAGAAACCTGCGAGAGCCACTAAGGCACCCGGAGAGAGAAAATCCCCCAGCATTAATGCGTTAGTTTTTGGGTTGGCTAATACTAAACCAGCATTACGAAAGCCCAATACTGCCACAAACAGGCCGATAGAGGCCGTTAAGCCCAACTTAATGGATTGTGGAACGGAGCGAGTTACTACTTCACGCAAACCAAATTTGGTTAACAGGAAAAATAAAATTCCAGACCAGCAGGCGATACCTAAACCGATTTGCCAATCAATCCCTTCACTACCTGCAAGGGTGATCCCTACTAACACCGAGCCACCAATACCGGGACCCACAATAAAAGGCAGGTTGGCGTAGAACGCCATTAATAGGCTAGCGAGTACAAATACGATGATAGTGCCTGTGGTCGCTGCGCCTTTATCCATACCGCCTGCGGCTAACAGGCCGGGAATAACCACCAGCAAATAGGCAGCTGCAAGGAACCCTGTGGCTCCGGCGAGGCATTCTGTTCTGATTGAACTACCACGTTCACGCAGCGCAAAACGCCTTTCTAACCAACTCCCTGATGTTGGCTGATGAAGAGAATCGTTAGCCATTAATTGGCGCTCCTATCATTATTTTTTATTGGATGAGTATTTTTACTACAGTTATCGCTTTCGGTACGTTCTAAGACGGCATCAACTATCTGGCGGGTGGTACCGCAAGTCAGTCCTAAATCGGTTAAATGAGGGCCTGCATTACAAGCAAGGCAAGTACCTTCAATGGCTTTGAATACGCGATACGGAGGTTCCCAGTCAGCAATCTGGCTGCTCAATTCTCTGAGTTGACGAAATTGTTCTGCCAGCTCAGGTGCAGGTAATTCCGATAGCATACCTGCAATTGGCATGGCCACATGAGCAAGGATCTTGCCGTCTTGAACTAATGCCATACCGCCACCGCTTTCAATCAGTAGATTGGCAGCCATCGCCATATCGTTGGCATCACGCCCGAGCACGACAAGGTTATGGGAATCATGGGAATAGCTGGTGGCAATGGCGCCTCGTAATTCTCCCCATCCTTTTAGTAAGGCAATTTGCGGTTTGGCATCATGGCGTCCATGGCGATGTTGTACACGGATCAAACTAAATTCATCTGGCAGTTGCACGATACCGTTTTCGACTTGAACATCGACCTCTCCCCACTGAGTAAAGCGGGCCCCGCTAATATGGCGTAAGCGTGCAGTGCCATTTTGCAGGTCATCTAATTGAAGCTGGCAATCTTGGGGGGAGATTGGCGTCAGGTGCATAGTATCGCATGGCGGTAAAATCGTATTTTCAGTGGTAATTGGCGAAATAAGTTGCCCATTTTCTGCCACTTTTTTGCCGTCGACATAAACTTGCAGAGCTTTTAAGGTATCGAGTGAATCAAGAACTACTAAGTTGGCGCGGCGACCTGCGGCTATCAAACCTAAGTCGTTGCGCTGTAGGCGAATTGCGCCATTGAGTGTCGCAAAGCGCAACACATCAGTCGCTTTCATACCGTGCTCAATTAATAAATTCAGCAGCGCAATCACTCCGCCTTTTTCAATCAATATGTCTGGCGGAACATCGTCTGTGCATACCGCGATTTGTGAGGATAAATGAGGCAGTGTTTGTAATGCCGCCACAATTTCAGGGAGCAGATACGGGTGAGAGCCACGAATTTCCAGTGTTAGCCCAGCACGTAATTTTTCGAGGGCATCTTCCGCTGAAGTAAGCTCATGATCTGAAGTGACGCCAGCAGCGAGATAGGCTTGTAAATCAGCGCCTTTTAACCCGCGGGCATGACCTTCAATGATTTTGCCGGAGTTTAATCCTGCATCGAGGATCTCTTCCATGCGTTCGCTGCCATTTAGCACGCCGAACATATCCATCACTTCTGCCACACCTCGTACTTCTGGCCAGCTCAGCATGGTGGACATCTCTTGTCCTGCGAAGTCTGCACCTGACATTTCTAAACCGGGAGTTGACGGCACAGAAGAGGGGGCTGCAACCATCACATCAAGCGGCAAATTACGGCTAGCATCAATGGCATAGCGTACGCCATCTAATCCCAATACGTTGGCAAGTTCGTGGGGATCCCAAAATACGGCTGTGGTGCCTTGTGTGAGGACAATTTCAGCATAACGAGCAGGAGGAAGGTGAGAGCTTTCTAAATGAACGTGGGTATCAATAAAACCTGGAGAAATAAATTTTCCCGATAAATTATGGGCTTCATGACTATCAGTACGACTTCCCGTTGGATGTACGCTGGCGATCAGTCCTTCAACAATACCGATATCTGCAGGTCGAATTTCCCCAGTGGCCATATCGATAATATTGGCGTTGGTGAGTAAAAGATCAAAAGGCACTTCGCCTTTTGCGGCTTGTACGGCGCGACGTCGAGTTTGATTTGTTAGCTTCATAAAACACCATCTCAAAGATTTATGCCGCTACTTTATGAGCAAGGCAAACGTTTGCCAAGATGATAAAATTTATCGAATCATAAAGAGAGGTTATAATGCGGCGCATCATGATAAGAATGACGATCCGATTTGCGAGGAAATACAATGACTGAGCCATGGCAGCGCCTTCCGGCATTAACATTAAAGCAGTTGCAATATTTTGTGACTCTTGCACATCTGCGTCATTTTACCGAAACCGCAAATCGCTTAGCGGTGAGCCAGCCTGCATTGAGCAGCGCGATACGGCAGATTGAAACCGTGATTGGCGGCAAGTTAATTAACCGCACAGCGGCGTCAGTGACGTTGACAGAGTTAGGCGCCGCAATTTTACCCCATGCGGAGCGTATTTTAAGTGTCTCTCACCGAGGCTTCAGTGATATTCAAAAAATTATCGAGGAGGGGGGCGATGGCACATTGCGTATTGGATTGGTTCCTTCTGTCAGTTCGTTATTATTCCCGATTATTCCTGAGCAATTACAGCAACATTTTCCTAAGCTGAATGTGGAATTTTATGACCAAACCAATGATGCATTAGTAAATAAATTGGTGAATAACGAAATTGATTTTGGAATAGGCGTATTGGATAGCTCCGTTCCTGAAGAGTTAACTTTATATCCTTTACAAGATGACCCATTTGTTGCGGTGATCCACTGTGATGAATTTATTTCAGATAATGCATTTCATCTGCCGTGGAAGCTGTTAAATAACCGTGATATTGCCATGTTTTCGAAAGGAAATATTAATCGACTAGTGAGCGCAACAATTGAAAGTAATCGTTTTAATATTAATCCGCGTTATCAAGTCGATTATATTGAAACCTTATATGGATTAGTCAGGTCGAAATTAGCGATTGGCATTTTACCTCAGTTATACACGGTGCATTTACGGGATCCGGAACTAAAAGTTTTACAGTTACAACAACCCGCATTAATGCGCTCAATATCTTTAATGCGTAATAACCAAACGCTAACGCCAATGATGGAATCCGTTTTTCAGCTATTATTTAGAGCATTACGTCGTACGCCTACTCATCAATCTTAATTTTACAGCGCACTTCTATATCAGATTTTTTATAGTTCATTATGATTGTTTGATTTTCAACAAGTAAGAAGTATTAAGCACTAATCGTAAAACTATTTTTATTGAGATGAATAAGATTACCTCCCTTGACTGTTTATTTTTTGGTCTGTTTTTTTGATGTGTAATATGTTGAGGATATACATGAAAGCTATATTGAAAGTCAGCCTGCTCACGACAGTAATGCTATTGATTACTGCTTGTGGTGATCTTGATCTTATGGGAAATAAAGGAAAGTTTTATTATAGCAATCCGACAGAAAACACGATTTCCTTTAAAGTGGACGGTAAAGATTATCAGGTCGAACCTAGCCAGTATGGCTCAGTATCATTAGCTAGTGGTGAACATACGCTTGAAGATGATGCCGGTCATGTCACCAAATTTATGGTGTTTGAACATAATTCCGGTGGGATCCTAAACCCTAATCAAGGGGTGTATTACACGTTCTCGGAAGTGTATACCGAGCAAGGTAAATATAAGGGTTATCAGCCAACGTCGAGAAATGTCACTATTTATGGGCACGAATTAAGCTTACCCATTAAAAGCAGTAATGCCGTGGTGATTGATGGCAATTTATTCCGTTGTACTTACCCAATTGGCAAAGCGTTGCCGGGGGCAGAAAATAAGCAATACAAGCAAGAAGATATTAAATCAAAATGTTTTGATCAATCAGAGTTAATTGAATATTTTGCAAACGAACACGATCAAAATTTAGTGCCTAATTCACCGCAAAATGAAGAGAATAATTCGATTAGTCAGCATTTAAGTTATCAAATTCCTCAAGTGGCTTTCCGTGATCCACAGGTTCAATCGGTGGCAAATGAGATTATCGCGCTAACGGAAACGCTGAAAAATGCGAACAAAGTTGATATTCATCAAGACTTAAATAAGCAATATCATCAATTAACTGTTCAGTTAGTCGAAACGTATACTGAAAGTCCTTCCAGTCATGTGGCTGAGGAATATATAAAACTTAATGGGTTTATTAAAGAAATTAACAAACTCAGAAATTATGGTGTGTGGGTAAGATAAGTCTATTCCATTAAGTTTATCTGAGCGCCTTTATAATTAAGAATTTGCTTATAAATTAAGCAGAGTAATCTTATGTGATATCCCGTTGAAACACGGAAACTAAGAGATAGTTTCGTTAGGATAATATTATAAAGAGGCTCAGTGATGAATTTATTTAAGACTTCATTTTTTACTGCAATATCTGCTGCATTCCTACTCTTTTTTTCCAGCACCTCTGGCGCTAAATCCATTGTTGAACCCGTTAAAGATACTGAAGTATTAGACTTAGTGTTTATCTTGGATAAAAGCGGTTCTATGTCAGGATTTGAATCTGACACTGTCGGTGGATATAACAGCGTACTGACAGAAAATAGAAATAAAGCGGGTAAAACCTTTATTACCACTGTGTTGTTTAATAATAAAACCAGTTTATTACACAATAGAGAACCCATTGATAAAGTTAAAAACCTCACGCTAGATGACTATTCTGTCGGTGGCAATACTGCTTTATTAGATGCCATTGGCGATACCATGGTGAAAATGCGTGAGAATAGAAAAATCACCAAGAACAATAATGTTTTGTTTGTGATTATTACTGATGGTGAAGAGAACAGTAGCACCAAATATAGTCAGGCTAAGATTAAATCTATGATTAAATCTGCAGAAGTTGAAGATAAGTGGGACTTTATTTTCTTAGGTGCCAATATTGATGCGATTACGGCTGCGGATAATATCGGCATTAAGAGTTCGAATGCCACAGGTTATGTTCAAGATGGCAAGGGTTACGATAAGGCATATAAAGCAGTCAATAAAGCCGTAGAAGCCAAACAGAATGCTGCACCAATATCAGAGGAATGGAAACAGGAAGTTGAGCAAGACGCGAAGGATCGCAAAAAATAAGAAGATAATAAAATCAGTCTGTAAATAAGCGTGCTAGAAGCCCCGAAATAATATTCGGGGCTTTTTTATGGCGCTATTTAGTGGCTTTCAGCGCGGCAAATAACCCTTTAGCAAGTTGGTCTTGCTCGGATTGAATGCCAGGTAAAACGAAATAGTAACCCCCTCCAAACGGTTTAATGTAGCGCTCCAGAGGTTCGCCATTTAACCGTTTTTGAGTATCAATAAAGCCGGTTTTTAAATTCTTTTGATATGAAACGAAAATCAGCCCCATATCCAGAGCGCCGTTATCGGTTAAGCCAAGAGAGTAGCTGTAACTACGGCGACGTAACTTGGCGGTATGGCGAGTTGGATTTCTTGGTTCGGCACGGCGCATATGGGAGTCAAATAAGACGCGGTCACCATGAGGATCTTTGTCTAACGCGGGGTCATCCATTTCGTGCTTCATCCCCATTGGTGCGCCAGTTGCTTTATGGCGACCAAAGTCATTTTCTTGGTCTTCTAGCGGTGTTCTATCCCAAAACTCGAGATTAAAACGAATTAGGCGAACCGCTTGGTAGGTACCGCCGACACACCATGCTGGCTCTTTGCTATCCTCAGTCACCCAAATCAGCTCATCCATTAATTTGCTGTCGTCGGCTGGCGCATTACCGGTACCATCTTTAAAGCCAAATAAATTAATTGGAGTAGAGCGTTTATCAATATCCCTTGAGGGTAAGAACCCATCGATTTTCCAGAGTGGGAACCAATAAGGTGAAGTGTGGCGGAGAATATCGCGCAGCGCATAAATCACGCTTTCTTGGCTATTGGCACATATTTGCAGCACCACATCACCACCACACCATTTGTCTTCTAAACGGTCGTTCGGGAAGCTGGTCATTTTCACCAATTGGTTCGGCTTAAGCTTTTCTAATCCAAAGCGTGAATCGAATAAGCTATCGCCCAAGGAGACCGTGACACTCAAGGCATCAGGCTGAATAAGCGTTCCTAAAATCCCAGACTCTGCGGGAGGCATTTTATCATTCTGATTCGGCGTAGATTTTTGTACTTGGGTCAGAAAGGCAATGCGTTGAGTTAATACAGTGAACAGCGTTTGCAGCTTATCAAGGGTCGTCGACGTGATTCGAAAAGCGATAAACGAGGCATTTTTCTGTTCTGGGGTTAACACGCCCGCTTGGTGTGAACCTAAATAATTGATGCTTTTGTCATAAGTCAGCTCGCAATCCGCAATGGATGCTTTAGCACTGAGGGCTGGAGCGGCAAGGATAGCGCCCCCCATGACTAAGGTTTTTAGCGCATGTCGGCGAGATACTTTAGATTGAGAAAACCCCAAAGGTTGTGACTCGCTTTTTAGTTTAGCTTGCATAAATTTATGCCTTAATATTTATAGTAAACATCAACATCTAACTGAGCGCGTAATGTGGCGAGCAGTTCAGCTTGTTGCGTTAACAGGGAATAGAGCGCCATTTTGTCTTGTTGTTTTAGTTGGCTATAAGGCGCGTATTGACCTTTAGCTAATTGATATGACTGCACTATTTTATTAATTTTCTGATCATTTTCTTTTATTTGATCAAGGGTTTTGGATTCAATAAACGGGCTGATAACCTCGATGATGGCTTGAGAACCCTTGGCATTTGCCGCCATATCCGACAGGTCAGAGAGACTATAAATATTCTCTTGCCCCGACAGTTTTGTTTCGAGGATCATCTCCATAAAATCGGCTGAAGCTTGCACCAGTTTCGGAATTTCAATGGTTTCAGTCAGCACGCGCTTTTGTAAATCTTTCCCTTTTAATAACAGCTCATCAGATGCTGGCAGCGCCGCTTTGAGATCTTGCTTTGCAAATAAAAGGTATTCAACCAAGTGAAATCCCACGAAGCGGTAATCTTTTTCTTTATCTAGAAAATAATCTGCACGAGGGTTGATGGTTCGGTCGGTATTACCAAATAATACAATGACCGGACGCACGGTTTCATAGTGCTGGTGGGCTTGTATATAGGCCGCTTTCGCCTGCGCTAATTGACCTTTTTGCACACTTTGATTGAGTTTTTCTAATTGCACCACCATTTCACTTAACTCCTTGTTGACGAAGGATAAGTATTCTTGAATGGCGGGTTGATATTTTTCAGGGGTGGGAATATCCCCCTTAGCAATGATGATGTTGTCCCCTGTTTGCACAGGGGAGCGTAGGGCTTTGCCATAGGCAGTCGATGCCACGAGTGAAGCGACGATTACGCTAATGGCTAAGCGGGTGATTTTACGCATTTTGTAAGTTCCGTTTAGCGGCATGTTTTTTGCTCCAAACAAACAGTGCGAGGATCACAATCCAATAGACAACAAAGGTGATGACACTGAGCCAAATTGGCTGTGAACGGTATGCAAAGAATGATGAGATAAAGTTGCCAACCACACCGGAGTCATCCAGTAATGCGCTGGTATCCCATGCTGGGTAGATTAAAAATTCAGGAATTGGATAGTCAAACTCAATCATTAAGTTTGAAATCTCTTCAACGCCACGGAGCAGTAAGGAGAGGGCGAGGAACAGTAAAATCACACCAGTGACTTTAAAGAAAATTTTCCATGAAATAATTCGGTTAGTTAATAAGAAGGCATACAGAGTCATACCCGCAATAACGATACCCGCGGCAACTTCAAAGATAAATTCGTTAGCATTTTCAGCGGTTAACGACATGATAAAACTGGAAAGGAAAACGACAATTTCGCTGCCTTCACGGGCAATCGCGATGGCGATAATCAAGGTCGCTCCCCACCAACTGTGGTGTTCGGCATTACGATTGATACCTGATTCCAGCTCTTTTTTCATCGAGCCGCCGCTTTTGTTCATCCAATAGACCATTTGAACAATCAAGATACAGGCGAGGATCTCCATGACTATCATGAAAATAGATTGCCCGGTGTCATCAAGGACATTAAATACGCCGTAAATTAATAGAGCCAGTAAGATGGACATAGCGATGCCTAGCCCAACACCGCCCCAGAGGAATTTCATCCCATTACGAGCATCAGGGTGGCGTTTGATCCACGCATAGATGATGCCGATAACTAATAGCGCTTCAAAACTTTCGCGCCAAACTACAAAGAGAACTTGTCCCATGTTGAATCCTACTCTTTAGCGATGATCTCGCCTTTTGGATGTGACAGATGGAAATCGTCGAAAAATGTGTAACTACCTGGTTTTAAAGGTGCAATAACCACCACTGAACTGGCGCCAGGGGCTAATACTTTTTCTTTGCGCAGTTGCAGACTTTCAAACTCTGCGGGTTCAGTGCCTGTATTGGTAATTTTGATACGAATAATGGTTTTTGCTGGCACTTCCAGAACGCGTGGGATTAAATCCCCATTTTTCATTTCTAATTCAACAGTATATTTTTCGGCGCTTAAGGCTGATTGCGGAAGTAATGCGCAAATAAAAACCAGTAAAAAGCTGAGTAATGTTTTCATTGTTGGCTCAAACTTATTGAAAATTAAGAGTTCCTTACTAGCGAAAAAGGGCTCGCGCGGAATATTACCCCCGCGAAAGCCCTCAGCGCATCATTGAAAAATTAGTAACTGCCTTTGCGACCTATGCCGGCATAGTCAAAGTCCCAAGAGACTTCAAACGGTTCGAACCAAGGCGCAACCCCAGTTTCTTTATCAATGTGACGACCGAAAGCAGCTTGTTGATTGTGTGATGGTGGGTAAATTTTATAAGTAACGCGATATTTACCATTACCATCCAGTTTAATATTTTCACCGTAGTGAGGACCATCGCTTGCGACCATCGGCATAAAGGTACCTGATTGAGTCTGTGGCTTATCGCCCAGCTTGGTGACGGTATATTCGACAGTTAAGTAAGGCATCCAATCGCCTTCTGCAAAGCCGTTAGGGTTATCTTCTACGGCGTGGATGTCGGCTTCTAAGTGAACGTCGGCTTTATCCGCTGGCAGGTGAGCCATCTTGTGATGACCTTCTTCGGTGTCCATGGTGATAGGCTGTAAATAAACACCTTGGATTTCCATGCCGTTTTTAATGACTGGGTGACCGAGAGGATACTCTTGAGCAAAGGCGGATAGAGAGAATAAGGCTAAGCCTGAAACGGCTGCCTGATAAGCGAATTTCATTGTGACATCCTTACCTGAATGAAGTTAGAAGCATAATGATAATCATTACTATTAATCAAAAACAAGCAGAATGTTTTAGGCTTATATCCAATCCTTACTATGAATATATTTAAATTTAATATTAATCAAAGTGTTAATGCTTTCTTTTTTAGTGATAAAAAATAAGTATTAGAAAGGTGACTTGCTTCAGACACCGTAGTGGGTTTCACATGCTATAGTCGAAACGTTGATCGGTATTTATTAGGTATAAAATCGAGGTACTGGAGATGCAAAAACGTTATTTGGATTGTTCCGCTTCTGAAATTGTAAAAATGAATAAGAAAAGCTTACTGGAAGCGATTAAAGCTAGCGAAGGGCGATTACTGGTGAGTGAAACTATTGGGACTATTCAGCCGGTCTTGATGAATGTCACCAATGCGGAACTGGCAGCAAGCCAAGGTGCCGACATTTTGCTATTGAATGTTTTTGATGTGAATAATCCTGTGATGCAAGGTTTACCAGAAGGCATTGCACCCGATGACATTATCCGTACCTTAAAGCACTTAACAGGACGTGCGATTGGTGTGAATTTGGAACCTGTTCCTGCAGGGTTTAATAATCCCCATCAAGATAAACAGTGGAAAATTTCTGAAGGACGTTTGGCTACCGTCAAAAATGCCCTGAAATTAAAGCAGATGGGGGCAGATATTATTGTCCTGACCGGGAATCCGGGGAATGGCGTCACCAATCAAGAAATCAACCAAAGCCTTAAAGAACTCAAAGCGGTGGTGGGGGAAGATATCGTTCTTATTACGGGAAAAATGCATGCAGCGGGAGTCCTCAATGCGTCTGCTGAGCAGTTAATTACCGAAGAGGATATTCATTCCTTTATTAAGAGTGGTGCGGATATTATTTTATTGCCAGCACCGGGAACTGTTCCGGGAATATCGTCGGAATTTGTGCAGAAAATGGTGAGTTATTGCCATTCTCAGCGAGTGATGACCATGACGGCGATTGGCACGTCCCAAGAAGGGGCAGACCTGCAAACCATCCGCCAGATTGCTTTAATGTGTAAAATGGCAGGAACAGATTTACATCATATTGGTGACTCGGGTTATAACGGCATTGCCTTGCCAGAGAATATTTTGAATTACAGTATTGTGATACGCGGTGTTAGACACACCTATTCCCGTATCGCCCGCTCAATTAACCGCTAATTTTTGCTGTTTTTCTGAGTGAAATTCCTGCGCTAGAAATGGCGCAGGAATTTCGTTCTAAATGTCATTTCCACCGCCAAAAAAATATACAATTCCCGCTATACTTCAGGTAAAATCCAGCCCATTTTTTAAAACAATATCTATAACATAATAAAGAAGTGAGCTATGTCGCAAAATACGAATTCAGTGCCAAAGATTGGCTTTGTTTCACTTGGCTGCCCAAAAAACCTCGTTGACTCAGAGCGTATCCTAACGGAGCTGCGTACTGATGGTTACCAAGTCGTCCCTAGCTATGACGATGCCGATCTGGTTATCGTGAATACCTGTGGCTTTATTGATAGTGCCGTTCAAGAATCGTTAGAAGCTATCGGCGAAGCGTTGAACGAAAATGGTAAAGTGATTGTGACAGGGTGCCTGGGCGCAAAAGAGAACCAAATCCGTGAAGTTCACCCGAAGGTATTAGAAATTACGGGCCCACATAGTTATGAACAAGTGTTAAATCACGTTCACCACTATGTGCCAAAACCAGAGCATGATCCGTTCTTTAGTTTAGTCCCAGAGCAAGGCGTAAAATTAACGCCAAAACATTATGCTTACTTAAAAATATCGGAAGGCTGTAACCACCGTTGCACTTTCTGCATCATTCCTTCGATGCGTGGTGACTTAGATAGCCGTGCCATTGGCGATGTACTAAATGAAGCCAAGCGTTTAGTGGAATCAGGTGTGAAAGAGTTACTGGTGATTTCTCAAGATACGTCTGCTTATGGTGTGGATGTTAAACACCGTACAGGGTTCTGGGATGGCCAGCCAGTAAAAACCAGCATGGTTGGATTATGTGAACAGTTAGCTTCTATGGGCGTTTGGGTTCGTCTGCATTACGTTTATCCATACCCACATGTTGATGATGTGATCCCATTAATGGCCGAAGGTAAAGTGTTACCTTATTTGGATATTCCATTACAGCACGCTAGCCCGAAAATTTTAAAACTGATGAAACGTCCGGGTGCGGTAGAAAGAACGTTAGAGCGTATTAAACGTTGGCGTGAAATTTGTCCTGAGTTGACATTGCGTTCGACGTTTATTGTTGGTTTCCCTGGTGAGACAGAAGAAGATTTTCAGATGCTATTGGATTTCTTACAAGAAGCTCGATTAGATAGAGTCGGTTGCTTTAAATACAGCCCAGTTGAAGGCGCAAAAGCGAATGAACTGGCTGATCAAGTCCCTGAAGAGGTTAAAGAAGAGCGTTATCATCGCTTTATGCAGCTTCAGCAAGAGATATCCACTCAGCGCTTACAAGAGAAAGTGGGGCGCGAGCTTTTAGTTATTATCGACGAGGTCGATGACGAAGGTGCTGTAGGCCGTAGTATGGCCGATGCGCCAGAAATTGACGGCATGGTGTACCTTAATGGCGAGTTTGATGTGAAAGCAGGGGATATCGTTAAAGTGCTGATTGAGCATGCTGATGAATATGACCTGTGGGGCACCGTTGTTAGCAAATAAAAAAATAGGCTATTATCTGGCTCAAAATTTAGCCTGCGGATCACTTTCGCAGGCTTTTTTCGATATAACCCACCATTTTGGGTTTTTTCTATTTTTCAAATACTTGATCTATATCATCCCGCCAAAATCTATCAAATCATAACTTGATCTAGGATATAAAACTTAACTGATAACTTGACATAATCAGGGAGAATACTTATCGAAGAATAAGGCTGATTATGACTATTGATTTTACAATTCCCAAACTCGCACAGCTTACAGAAAAATCGTCATGCTCCATTAATCCGGAGTTGTTGATACAACTGGCAAGTGAAGCCATCACTAGTGGCTTATCACCTATCCATGATTTCGACATTGAAGGAATGTTGTTGGATAAAAACGGTCAAACCTTATGGTCTAACCGTAAATCAGACAGCGGCGCTATGTTGCCATCTTGGATATTCTCTCAAATGCAGGTCACTTCGTTAGATGACCAGCCGATTAACTCACAAGGATATACTTATTATTTTGCCCCTATTTATGATGAAACGCGGTTGCTAGCCACGTTGGTATTACGTGGGGAGCCAACCAGCAGCAATATATTGTTAGCACTCACTCTTACCCTAGGGCGAGAAATCAGTGAAAAGTTGAAGTGTCACTTTTACTGGCAAAAACTTTCAGAGAAGACTCTCGGACATAATCTGTTCCATGACTTGAACATTCATGAAGTGGAAAAAGCGTTAATTATCGAAGCCGCGCTGGCTTACGGCGGAAAAATTCAGGAGATGCATCAAGCGTTAAATATGGGACGAACGACACTGTGGCGCAAGTTGAAGCAGTATCAGATTGATATTCGTGAATACAAGCTATAGCTCTGTGAATAAAAACAGTTCCGTCAATAAAAACAGTCCTGCCAATAAAAAAAGCTTCTACTGATTTTCAGCAGTAATGCTGAAAACGTTCGAAGCATTCAAATCACACAGCCTTACGGTAATCGCTAAGCCCAACATATCAATGTATATTGATTGTGGGCTCAGCCACGCCTTGCAGCGAAACGAAAGAGAAGAAATGAAAAAGAGCTAAGATTATCAACCTATTTTATCGATAAGTATGTTGATCTCAGTACGCTTTTTTTTAGGAATTGGTTTTAATTTGACGTTATAGGTTTTTATTTCAGTGAATACACACACTCACAGTTAGAGTAAGTGGCTATGGGGATATATATAGGTTTATATTTTATTTTAAACTAAATATATTAATCTTATATTTAGCTATAAATGCGATTTTTGTTATTAATAACTAGAGTAACAGTTTCCTTGTATGAAAATGATAGTGCAATTTATTTAATTTTCCACTATTGATATAAAAAATAGTTATTTTAGGGTGGTAAATTAATAAAGCGAAATAGAATGCATAATCGTTATGCTAAGTTTGATAGTGAAAAATAGTTAACCGAATAGTTAACCGAATAGTTAAGTGGATAGCTAAGTTAAATGATTAAACTAAATCGTTATCTAAATAAAAATCTAAATTTAATTATATTTTTCTGGATGTTCTCGAAGATGAAAAAATGCCTAATGATTTTTTGATAAACCATTAGGCAGGAAGGGGGGCTGGTGAATAAAGATAATTAAGCGTTTGCAGAATAAGTATTAATATATTCATACTCTTGGATTAATTGAGGCAGTGATTTTATTCCTAGTTTCGTATAAATATTTGAACGGTGTACTTCTACGGTTCTTGGTGATAATGATAGTTTTTCAGCCGTTTCTCTGCTGGTGTTACCGTCTAAAATCATGTCCATGATTTCACGCTCTCTTGCAGAAAGACGGTCGAATTTATCGGCTAAATAGATATATTTTTTATGATTTTCATTTTGTTTATCAAAGTGTTCATTAGCTCCTTGAATAGCGCTTAGAAACACTCTGTCATCAAATGGAAATGCATAGAAATCAAAGGCTCCAGCCTTGAAACAGTCTCTGCATAGTGCCGCGGAAGGTTCTTCTGCGATGACGATAACAGGGACTACAGCTAAAGATTGAGTAAGATTTTTTAATTTATTAATATGACTTGAGTTATTGCCTACGAATAATAAAACACAATCCGTTGCATTCTCTTCTTTAGGGTAAGTATAAGTACTAATAAATACCTCTTCGTCATTATAGAATTTAAAAATAAAATCAAAAGATTCCATCTTTGATTTCAGTTTATTCTTAAAGACATTATCGTTTTCAACGATTACATGAATGGCGCTATTCATCACCAAACTCCTGTTAAACGGATTTGACATTAAAATTAACGTAGTTTAATAGAATGAGAATAATTTACCGATGAAAATGGCAATATATTTTCAACTATTCTTTTTTATAGATTATTGCTGAACGTAATTGATATTAAAAAAAGTACTAGTCTAATTTTAATATAAAAAAGAAACAAAAGTTAAAGTGTGTGTCAAAACGTAACATCTGTTTAATGTTTTGTAACAAGATAGAGTTTTAAGCTTGTCTTACGATTATTATGTTTTCTAGATAACATGAAAAAAATGTTATTTAGCTAAGTAATAATATCGCAAAATGTTAGTCATAAAAAGCACTATTAGCAATTTTATGAAATTTAATTAATCATCCTTCTTGATAATTTTTATCTGTTTTTAAGTTTTGTGATGAAGTCATTAAAATTATCTCAGTAAAATTGCAAAGTACTCTAAAAAAGTGAGTGAATACACGTAATAATTACCTTAAAAAATATTGCACTATTGGTTTGTGTATCATTAATAGAAGTGTTTAGTGTGAATGAATTGGTCGATAACCTTAGTGATAGTTTGCACTTCAACCTACTATCTTTCCGTTATTGGCGTATTATAGAGAAGAAAAATCAACCAACACTTTCATACGGATAAATTATGTTGCTGCGTTCCGGGGTAGCATTAGCTATCTTTTCTTATATTCTTTGGGGGATAACCCCGCTGTTTTATCGGTTACTTCCAGATGCTCAAGCCACAGAATTACTGGCGCAACGACTGATTTGGTCTCTTCCGTTCTTATTTTTTATTCGGTTGCTTATCAAGAATAAATCCCTGTGGAAACAAGTGTGGGCAGATAAACGTTCAATTGTGCTATGTTTTTTTAGCTCCTCGATTATGGCGGTGTCGTGGACAACCTTCACTTATGCCTTAACCCATGGACAAGTACTGGCCGCGAGCTTGGGTTATTTTATTAATCCCTTATTTTCCATCTTGCTTGGGGTGATTTTTTTGCGAGAGCGCTTAGTTTTCGCAGAAAAACTCGCGGTGGTATTTATTTTCTCAGGCGTTGCCTACCAAATTATTCAATATGGGGAACTGCCCGTTTTAGCCTTAGTGATGGGAAGTGCCTTTGCGGTTTATGGTTTGATCCGTAAATTTATTCGTTTTGATGTTATCACCTCGCTGTTTTTAGAGGCGCTCTGGTTATTACCCCTAGCGGTTGGTATTACATGGTGGTTATCCGCACATGGAATGAGTGCGGTAGAAAATGGTGATTGGCAAACCAAAGTGCTGTACATGTTGGCGGCGCCTGTGACAATTATTCCATTACTCTTTTTCACTGCAGCGATTAAACGCACCACATTAACGGTGATTGGTTTAGCACAATATATAGAGCCAACAATTCAATTCTTGTTAGCCGTTTTCCTGTTTAATGAAATTTTCGATTGGGTCAAAGGTGTCAGCTTCACTTTGATTTGGATTGGCCTACTGTTTTGTGTGTTAGCGCTGCTTCATAAACGCTATGGCAAAGGTGCGCGCCGCCAACCTTATGTGACCGGGCGAGATGAACCTCCTCAAATTTAACCTGTGATTTTAATCAATTAGCCTGTTTACGGAGAATACCGTCAGCAGGCTGCGCTTCTATTATGGTCAAAGCAAACGATTGCGTATATAATCCCTGCCATCTTTTTAGACATCATCTTTTATGTAGCAGCATTTATCTATGGGGATATAAGGTCATTATCATGAGCCAATTAGGTACTGCACTTTGTTCTAGCGCGACAAAAGTTATGCTTCTCGGTTCGGGGGAGTTAGGTAAAGAAGTGGCGATTGAGTGCCAGCGTTTGGGTATTGAAGTGATTGCAGTGGATCGCTATGACAACGCACCCGCGATGCATGTTGCTCATCGCAGTTACACCATCAATATGTTGGATGGTGAAGCACTACGCCAACTTGTTGCGAGTGAGAAACCGGATTTTATCGTGCCTGAGATTGAAGCGATTGCCACCAAAACGTTGGTGGAACTCGAAAAGCAAGGTCAAAAAGTCGTGCCATCTGCTAATGCGGTTTACTTAACCATGAACCGTGAAGGGATCCGCCGTTTAGCAGCTGAAGAGCTACAGCTCCCAACCTCTGAATACCGCTTCGTGGAAACGAAAGCGGATTTTGAAGCCGCAGCCCATGAAATTGGCTTTCCCTGCATTGTAAAGCCAGTCATGAGCTCATCGGGGAAAGGGCAGAGCATCATTCGCTCCGCGGAGCAGCTTGATAGTGCGTGGAATTATTCCCAAGAAGGTGGACGTACAGGTCAAGGGCGCGTGATTGTTGAAAAAATGGTGAATTTCGATTTTGAAATTACCTTATTAACCATTAGCGCGGCAGACGGTGTGCATTTCTGCGCACCAGTGGGGCATCGCCAAGAAAAAGGTGATTATCGCGAATCTTGGCAGCCGCAAGCGATGAGTGACGTTGCGTTGCAAAAAGCGCAGGACGTGGCGAAGAAAATTGTCACCGCTTTAGGTGGATTCGGCTTATTTGGTGTGGAGCTGTTTGTCTGTGGCGATGAGATCATTTTTAACGAAGTCTCTCCTCGTCCTCATGACACTGGCATGGTGACGTTGATTTCTCAAAACCTATCTGAATTCGCATTACATGTTCGTGCTTTCTTAGGCTTACCGATTGGCACTATTCGCCAGTATGGTGCGAGCGCATCGGCCGTGATTTTACCAGAGCTGCATAGTCGGAATGTGGTTTTTTCGGGCATTCATGAGGCACTTGATTCTGATATTCAATTGCGTTTATTTGGCAAACCGGAAATTGCGGGGACTCGCCGTTTGGGGGTGGCGCTCGCGGTCGGAGATTCGATTGAGCAAGCCCTAGAGATGGCAAAAACAGCGGCGGCTCGAGTGAAAGTAACAGGATAGTGATTATCCCCCGCCATGTTAGGTTCTGGCGGGGGGCTTTTTAGGGGATTATTGCCTATCTTCAATAATCATCGCGGCTGCACGCTCTGCAATCATGATGGTTGGCGCATTGGTATTGCCACTTGGGATTTCTGGCATCACAGAACAATCCACCACACGTAGTTTGTTGATCCCATGAACGCGAAGACGTAAATCCGTGACGGAATTTGCGGTATCGGTTCCCATACGACAAGTGCCAACAGGGTGATAAACCGTTTTACAGAAATTACGCACAAACTCTTCTAATTGCGCCTCATCATGCTGAACTTGGGCAGGCGGCATCAATGTATTTTTACTGACGGCTTGCAATGATGGCTGGCTTAATACTGCTAAACCGAATTTTACTGCACGTTTACAACCTGCCATATCTTCTGGTTCAGCCAAGTAATTCGCGTGAATTTTTAACGGATCTTGCGGGTTTTGGCTACGCAGTAAAATTTCCCCGCGAGACTTAGGTTGTAAGTAACCGACTTTCAGTGAAAAACCGTGAGCGGCAGGTAGCGGCTCCCCCGGCACATCATCCCAGCTATCTAAAATAGGCAAAAAGTGAATTTGCACATCTGGGCGACCTTGGTTGCAACTGTCTTTAAAGGCGGCGCCTTCTAAAACGTTCGAGGCGAGTAGCCCACTGCGAAATGCCATCCACTCAAAACCATGTTTGATAGCGGCAAAGCCTTGGTCGGCGCCAAATAAGCTGATTGGCTCTTTGGTGGTGACGTTGATGGACATATGCAAATGGTCGTGAAAGTTTTTGCCCACGGGTAAATTCGCTACGGTTTTGATCCCTAAAGAAGAAAGGTGTTCTTCAGGGCCGATACCAGAGAGCATCAATAACTTCGCTGATCCCATTGCGCCGGAACAAACCAACACTTCTTCACAGGCAAGGGCTTCGACTTCGTGACCATTTTTGCCTTGGTAAGCCACGCCAATTGCTTGTCCATCGCGAATAATAATGCGGTTTACTTGGGTATTAAGTTTGAGAGTTAAACGGTCGCTATTTGCCACTGATTTCAAATAGGTTTTGGAGGTGCTTGCTCTTTCCCCATTATGTGTGGTGGTTTGATAGAAACTGGTTCCTTGTTGGCTCTCTCCATTAAGGTCATTAACGTAAGGTAAACCATGTTCTTGAGCCGCTTGAATGAATGCCATCGAAAGTGGATGGCGATAACGGTTTTCACTGACGGGAAGAGGTCCTTCAGTGCCGTGGTATTCTCCGGTTAGGCTTTCATTGCGTTCGGCTTTTTTAAACCACGGTAGGACATCTTGATAGCCCCAGCCTTCGCATCCATACTTTTGTGCCCAGTTATCATAATCCTGCTTTTGCCCGCGAATGTAGATCATGCCATTGACTGAACTGCTGCCCCCGAGCACGCGACCTTGAGCAATTTGCATTTTGCGGTTGTTGGCGTGAGGTTCTGGTTCGGTTTCATAGGGCCAACTTTTTTGGGCAATAATTTTTGCTACGCCAGCTGGCATACGGATAAACATGTGGTTATCGCTACCGCCCGCTTCAATAAGCAGCACGCGAGCTTGGGTTTCTTGGATCAGGCGTGCGGCGAGAACACAACCTGCGGAGCCTGCACCGACAATAATATAGTCATATTTTTGTGTGCTCATTTCATTTCCTCATTGAACTTAACATTCAATCATCATTTAATTAACAATAACGCCTTTGAGTTATTAATGTATAAATAATGTTCTGTTATTGTGATTCACTTCAAAAATAATTTCCTATGTAACTATTTTTTTGGTTTTCTCTAATTATTGTTATTTAAAAGGAAAATATAAATTTCATAATTATTTAGTTTTAAGTTTTATTTTATTAATAAGTTAATATTTTATTGGTTGAGGGTATCTATAGTGAAAAATAGTGTGGGAGAAAAGGGCATGAAAAAGACATATAAAAGCAATTGCGTGATTATCTGATATTCATTAGGAATGCTTTAAGGGATGCTGGGTGTCTAATAAAATGAGAGGCGCCTTTACGAATGAAAGCGATACTAATAAAAAGCATGCTGATGGGTTCTGTGTTGACGACGATGGCAGCTGCCATGCCACTCGAAGAACAGTTTCAGTTAATGGCGGAAGATGAAAGCGAAAAAATCCGCTGCTTTGAACCTTCTTCACCTTTCCTGTATTGCCTTAAAGGAAGCGTATATAAAAAAAGTGGTATCAGGCTCGTGGATAAGCAAGGTAATGAAGTGTATCAATTCTACTATTTTGATAATGGTCTTGACCCTGCAAGTGAAGGGCTATACCGAATTCGTCAAGGGGAAAAAATAGGTTATGCCAACGCACAAACTGGAGAGATTGTGATTGAGCCGATTTATGATTGTGCATATCCATTCGAAAATGGTAAAGCCAAGGTCGGCGAGAAGTGTGAGCGGCAAACCGACGGAGAACATCACTGGTGGATTGGGGGAGAATGGCAAGAAATTGTTAATCCGCTCAAGGGGGAGAATTAGCGTTTTATTCATGTATTACCCTCTGGGATTTAACAAAAGTCACAATTTAAACATGATTTTAAAAATTGCTTAACCTATTGAAATGGAAAATATTTGATACTCTGATCACATTTTTTGAGGGTTTGGCGACGTTTGAAAACCATTCACTGCAAAAAACTAACCGCTTAATTCTGTATGCCACCACTCAAGGTAACTTTTCGCTTTTCCTGATAGTAATTTCTTACCATACCCACTATGGCAGAACTCAATTTTTTACATTCAAAATCATTCAACCACTGCCTATTAAAAAATCATTTGTTATTCATCGAAAACGACTAAAAACAACGTTTTCGCAGTTTAATAAACGGTAATCACGTATTAATGGCATGTTCGTTCTACCTCAGAAGGGTGTTCTATGAACAAAAATGGTATTTTAAAACACATTCCATGGATGATCCTCGGGATCATCGGTGCAATCTGTTTAGGAGTTGTCGCGCTAAGACGCGGCGAGCACATTAGTGCATTGTGGATCGTCGTCGCGTCTGTGGCGGTGTATCTGATTGCTTATCGCTACTATAGCTTATATATCGCTAAAAAAGTGATGAAGCTGGACGAAACGCGTGCGACACCAGCAGTCATTAATAATGACGGCTTAAACTATGTTCCAACCAATAAAAACGTTCTGTTTGGTCACCACTTTGCGGCTATCGCAGGGGCGGGTCCATTAGTTGGACCTGTATTGGCGGCTCAGGTGGGTTACTTACCGGGAACATTGTGGCTACTGGCAGGGGTTGTCCTTGCGGGGGCGGTACAGGACTTTATGGTACTGTTTATCTCCTCACGCCGTAACGGTGCATCCCTTGGTGAGATAGTTAAAGAAGAATTGGGTCCAATCCCTGGTACGCTAGCGCTGTTTGGCTGCTTCTTAATTATGATCATCATCCTGGCCGTATTGGCACTGATCGTGGTTAAGGCACTGGCAGAAAGCCCGTGGGGTGTGTTCACAGTTTGCTCCACTGTGCCGATTGCGCTCTTTATGGGGATATACATGCGCTATATCCGACCGGGACGTGTGGGTGAAATTGCCGTTATCGGTATTGCACTGTTAGTCGCTTCTATTTGGTTTGGTGGTGTAATTGCTCATGACCCTTACTGGGGCCCAGCACTGACCTTTAAAGATACGACCATTACTTATGCTTTAGTCGGTTATGCGTTTGTTTCCGCGTTACTGCCTGTATGGCTGATTCTGGCACCTCGTGACTATTTAGCAACATTCCTGAAAATCGGGGTTATCGTTGGTTTAGCGGTGGGTATTGTTATCCTGAACCCTGAACTGAAAATGCCAGCGGTGACACAGTTTGTTGATGGTTCTGGTCCAGTTTGGAAAGGTACACTGTTCCCATTCCTGTTCATCACCATTGCGTGTGGTGCGGTATCCGGTTTCCACGCCTTAATCTCTTCAGGTACGACGCCAAAACTGTTAGCGAACGAAAAAGACGCGCGTTACATCGGCTACGGTGCGATGTTAATGGAATCTTTCGTGGCTATCATGGCGTTAGTGGCCGCTTCTATCATCGAGCCAGGCTTGTACTTTGCAATGAACACTCCACCATCAGCATTAGGTATCACTATGCCTAACCTGCATGAGCTGGGTGGCCCTGATGGCGCGGCAATTATGGCGCAACTGAAAGATGTGTCTGTTCATGCAGCAGCAACAGTCAGTTCATGGGGCTTTGTGATTTCGCCTGAACAAATCATGCAAACAGCAAAAGATATCGGTGAGCCTTCGATTCTGAACCGTGCGGGTGGTGCGCCAACCTTAGCTGTCGGTATTGCATTTGTATTCCACGAAATTATGCCTGCTGCCAATATGGGCTTCTGGTATCACTTCGGTATCCTGTTTGAAGCACTGTTTATCTTAACGGCACTGGATGCGGGTACCCGTTCTGGCCGCTTTATGCTGCAAGATTTACTGGGTAACTTCGTGCCATTCCTGAAGAAAACCGACTCTTTGTTTGCTGGGATCATTGGTACAGCAGGATGTGTAGGCTTATGGGGTTATTTACTGTATCAAGGCGTTGTTGACCCACTGGGCGGCGTTAAGAGCTTGTGGCCACTGTTCGGTATCTCCAACCAGATGCTGGCAGCGGTAGCGTTAGTCCTGAGTACGGTTGTATTAATTAAGATGAAACGCAGTAAATACATCTTAGTCACTGTGTTACCAGCGGTATGGTTATTAATCTGTACCACATGGGCACTGGGACTGAAATTATTCAGCGATAATCCTCAACTGGAAGGTTTCTTATACTTAGCGAAATCTTACAAAGAGAAAATCGCCGCGGGTGGTGCTGAGTTAACGGCACAAGAAATTACTAATATGAATCACATTATTATTAATAACTACACTAATGCGGGTCTGAGTATTCTGTTCTTAGTCGTGGTTTACGGTATTATCTTCTACGGTATCCGTGTGGGAATGAAAGCTCATAAAAACCCAAATCGTACAGATAAAGAAACCCCTTATGTCCCTGTTCCTAAAGAGGGTGTGAAAGTGTCATCTTCACACTAAGAGCAGAATAATGCATCGAGTTAAGTTTCACTCGAAACAGTAAGGGAAGCCCGACATTGTACGAAAACACAATGTCGGGCATTTTGCCTTTGGAGATGGTTATGTTTGGAAACTTGGGTAAAACGGGTAAATATTTAGGGCAGGCGGCGCGTATGCTGGTGGGGATCCCCGACTACGATACTTACGTGCAGCACATGAAAGATAATCACCCCGATAAACCTGTGATGACCTATAAAGAGTTTTTTCGTGAACGACAAGATGCTCGCTATGGCGGCAGTGGTAAAGGCGGATTTCGCTGCTGTTAACGAACTTTCTTATCAATGAATGGCATGATGAGGGCAATAATGAAACCAATCAATGTAACGATTTTAACGGGCTTTTTGGGGGCAGGAAAAACCACGCTATTGAGCCACATTCTCAACGCGGATCATGGTCATAAAATTGCCGTGATCGAGAATGAATTTGGCGAAGTGCCGATTGATAATGCGTTGATTGGCGACCGTGCCACACAAATTACTACCTTAAGTAATGGCTGTATTTGTTGCAGTCGTTCTAATGAATTAGAAAATGCGCTGTTGGATTTATTGGATGGTTTAGACAGCGGCAAACTCGATTTTGAGCGTTTAGTGATTGAGTGTACAGGAATGGCAGATCCAGGTCCCATTACACAAACATTTTTCTCTCATGAAGTGCTGTGCGAGCGTTATTTATTGGATGGGATTATTACCTTGGTGGATGCGGTTCATGCGGATAAGCAACTTAATGATTTCGCCATTGCTCAAGCGCAAATTGGCTATGCTGACCGAATTCTTCTCACCAAAACCGACATTGAGCCAAATACCGATGTACTGATTGAGCGTTTGCAGCGCATTAATGCCCGAGCACCGATTTATCCAGTGGTTCATGGGGATATTAATTTAGATTTGCTGCTAGATATTGAAGGCTTTTTGTTGGATTCAAAACTCAATGTTAAGCAACCGACGTTCCGTTTTGCTCCTAAGCAGCAAAATGAGGTGGGATCGATTGTGCTGGAGTTTGATTATCCGGTTGAGTTAATGGCCGTCTCCCAAGTGATGGAAGATTTGCTGCTCAGTTTTGCGGATAATTTATTACGTTATAAGGGCATTTTGTCCATCGTCGACGAGCCAAAGCGCCTGTTATTCCAAGGCGTCCAGCGCCTTTATAGCGCCGATTGGGACAGAGATTGGGGTGAAGATGAAACGCGCAGCAGCGTCCTCGTTTTCATCGGCATCGACCTTCCAGAAGCCGAAATTCGCGAAAAATTCGCTGCACTAGAAACTCAATAAAAACTCAATAAAAACAAAGAAGAAGCTAACAGAAGATTCTAATTCAAAGATATTCGAGTTGTCGCAAGGCGGTAATCGAGTTAAGGGCTAGGAGCATACATAAGTATGTGACTAGCCTTAACGAGTGCAACCAACACAGCGACAGCTCGAAGAGCGAAGAATTAGCGAGCTTTGGAGGACATTATTTCGATTATTTGAATGTCCGTATGCCGCATAGAACCTGCCGCCAACGAACACAAATTCGCAATCGACTGATCCACATCATCCGATACAATCCCGTCCGAGCCTCTTACGCAGCTATTATCTAGTGCCATCAGTACCGCTTTGTATGCCGCACTTGCGCTGGTGGAGACTTTCATCGCACAGCTGTTGGATGCTCCATCACAGATCATGCCGCTGACGTCGCCGATCATGCTAGAGATTGCCATTGCCACCACTTCATAGCGAGCTTCTAATAACCATGCAATCCCTGCTGCAGCACCCATTGCTGCGGTGGTTGCCGCACATAATGCAGAAAGTGCAGGCAGTTGGTTATGAATATAAATGGCCATTAAATGGGATAGCATCAGCGCACGAGCTAACTGTTCTTCGGTAGATTGCAGGTAATCTGCAGTGACGACAACCGGCATGGTGGCAGCAATACCTTGGTTACCGGAACCAGAATTACTCATGGCGGGCAGTACCGCACCGCCCATACGTGCATCTGAGGCTGCCGTTGTGCGGATCATAATTTCGGATAATAAATCTTTGGACAATAAACCGCGGTCACGTTGAGCCTGCAACGTTTTACCAATATGCAGGCCGTAGCTATTGCGCAAACCTTCTTGAGATAACGCATCATTTAAGTGTGCGGCTTCAAGAATGAAACGAATATCGTCTAAGGGTGCTTGAGTTGCGAATTCATAAACCGCCTTAGCGGTGACTTTCGGTAAGCTGACATCGGTACCACAATCAACGGGATCCCTATTTTCTGTTTTATTCTCTGTAATATCGAACAGAACCTGATCACCGTGGATAATTTTGACAATATGCGTGTGAGAGCCTGCGATGATCACCGTGGCAGAATCATTTTCGCTGTAGGCTGTCGCTTCTGAATAAACAACATCATCACAAGGGGACTTAATATCAACGGTGATGGAACCGTCCGCGAGCATCGCTTTACTGCGTGCAATTGCTTCAGGTGATGCTGATTTTAATACTTCTAACCCAGCGTCGGCATCACCGCCCACAGCGCCTAGCGCTGCGGCAATCGGTAATCCCACCATTCCGGTTCCCGGAACGGTGACGCCCATACCATTTTTCATGAGATTAGGGGATACAAATGCGGCAACGCGGATCACTGGCGATGACAGATAAGACGCTGCTTTTGCCGCTGCATAAGCAAGGGAAATGGGTTCAGTACAACCCAGAGCAGGTTTAACGTCTTGTTTGACGGCATTGATAAAATATTGCCAGAGAAGTTCTTCAGTTTGCGTTGCCATGGTGATATCCCTAAAAGTCATGTGGTGATGGAATTATTTTAATGAAGAGGACGGAGAAAAACTTCACAATGTTTATGGATAAATGGGGATAAGAGAGAAAAATTATCTCTGATATGATTTGTTTGGGGTAAATATTTTCAAATATGATGCCGATCACAAAAATCCTACCTATTTTCATAGGTAGGATACGGTGAGCTTAGCTTTCTAAATCGAGGCGTTTACTTTGCCATTTACGTGAACGCCAGCGCCACGCATTGGTGAGCCCGCGAACCCACTCATCGACAAAGAATCCAATCCAGATACCGATTAACCCCATTTCCATTTTTATGCCAAGGAAGTAGCCTAATGGAATGGCGATCCCCCACATAAAGAGTACGGCGGTTAATAATGGGAATTTCGCATCACCAGAGGCGCGAAGGGCGTTTACCATGACGATGTTGATAGTACGTCCCGGCTCTAAGAATACGGATAATAAGAAAATTGGCAGCAATAACTGAATGATGCCTTGATCGTCCGTTAAGCTTTCGAGGATTGGTGCGCGGAATAACCAGAACACAAACACCACGCCGATAGTGACGTAAAAGCCCCATTTCAAACTCTTAAACGCACGGCGATAGGCATCTTCAAAGCGCTTAGCGCCCACTAAATGCCCGACCATAATCTCATTACCAATACTGATGGAAATTCCAAACAGCATAATAAATAGCGAAAGTTGGAAATAGAGGGTTTGCGCTGCAAGGGCGGTTTCACCCATTAAGCCGATAAAGGCGGATGCGGTCATAAAGTGCAGGATCCACACCAAGTTTTCGCCAGCGGCAGGTAAACCAATATGCAGGATTTTGCTGAGCATTTTACTGGACCAACGGATCAGCATCATTGGGGTAAATTTGATTCTTAGCCCATAGAACAGCAGGCAGAACAGTAAAATGACCGCCACAACGCGTCCAACCACCGTTGACCATGCAACGCCTTCCAGACCATATTGCGGTAAACCAAAGAAGCCATACAGCACAATCATGTTACCAATTACGGTAATGATGTTGGCAATCAGAGTGACCCACATCGCTGGCTGAGCTTTACCATAAACGCGTAAACAAGCCGCGAGAATGATGGAGATCGCTTCTGGAATTAAACAGATACCCAAAATGTGTAAATACGCATACCCATCATCCATTAAGTGGGATGGGGTATTCATAATGGTCAGAATTTTGTAGCCAAAAAAGAGCGCAATTAAGGCGCTGGAAAAACCTAATATAAAGTTAAAGGCGATGGAAATATGAATCGCTTGGCTGGCTTTATCACGGCGACCTGCACCCAGATATTGGGCGATAACGACGCTACATCCCACGCTAATAAAGTTAAAGATAGTAATAAATAGGTCAAAAACCTGATTCCCAACCCCCATTGCAGCGAGGTAGGCAGTCGATACATGGCTCACCATATAGGTATTAATTAATAAGGTGGCCAAATGAAGGAAAATATCAATAAAGATTGGCCAACTGAGGGAATAGAGTGACCTCTCAGTGACATCGGGCTGATGCATTAAGAACCTTTGTATTCGTTGAAATTAGAGAAAAGAACGAGATTTGCTCGGATTCTACCTCTAATTGATAAAGTAACCTAGTAATAAAAGCCGGAACTTTTTAGATAATTAAGCTTTGTTTAATCTATATAAATTTGTTATTGATATGCATCTTGTATTTGAAATATGACATCAGAATGACTGAGGAGTCACAATGACAAAAATTAAAACAGCAATAGTGGGTTACGGCAATATTGGTCGTTATGCACTAGAAGCTGTTCAAGCCGCTGATGATTTCGAATTAGTCGGAATTGTACGTCGTAATACCCAAGATATTCCAGCGGAATTAGCCGGATATAACGTGGTTGATGACATCGAAAAATTAGATGGCGTGGATGTTGCGTTACTTTGTTCCCCTACACGTGCTATCGGAACTTTAGCAGAGAAAATCTTAAGCCTAGGGATTAATACCGTAGATAGCTTCGATGTGCACTCTGATATCGTGGCATTAAAACACCAGCTTGATAGCGTCGCGAAGAAGCATAACAGTGTGTCAATTGTATCGGCAGGCTGGGATCCGGGTTCAGACTCCATCATGCGTACGCTGATGTTAGCAATGGCACCAAAAGGGGTGACTTACACTAACTTTGGCCCAGGTATGAGTATGGGGCATAGCGTTGCTGCGAAAGCGGTTGATGGCGTGAAAGATGCACTTTCCGTCACCATTCCTCTAGGCACTGGCGTTCATCGCCGTATGGTGTATGTTGAGCTGGAAGCGGGTGCAAAGTTTGATGATGTGGTGCGCGCAATCAAGCAAGATAGTTATTTCTCTTCCGATGAAACGCATATTCGCCAAGTGGATAGCATTGATGCATTAAAAGATGTGGGACACGGCGTTCAAATGACCCATAAAGGGGTTTCTGGTGCGACACACAATCAGTTATTCGAATACTCAATGCGTATCAATAACCCTGCATTAACGTCGCAGTTTATGGTATCTGCCGCACGTGCAACCATGAAACAGCCTGCGGGGGCGTATACCGTCATTGAAATTCCACCGGTGAATTTCCTGCAAGGTGATTTAGACAGCTTAATCGCTAAGCTGGTTTAATTTTCAAATAGCGTTAATCACTGATTAATGGTACGCAGCATAATGAATAGCATTGTGACAGCGTGCCATTTTCTCTCCTCGCTTTTTATTTTATTCCCCTTCAGAATAACGCCATTATTTAGGATTGGTTCGACACCAGCATAGAAGAGTGTCAACGGAGAAATAGAATGGAAACACCCAAGGAAAAGAAACCAGTTACGAATAAAAATAGAGGGCGCCAATCCTCATCAGCAAGTTTTTTCCCTAAGAAGAAAGCGGTAAAAAGCGTTAAAGAGACCCACAATTCATTTAGCGTCGTTCGTGCTTTTTCGAAAATGATCAATTATGGATTTTCAATATTCTATGTGGGTTTTATTATTTCGGTTTGGTTTTTCCCTGAAAATTACAGTGTAGAGATTATTTATAATCTCACGCTGATCCTTATATTCGAATTTATTCTGGTGCACTCCGGTGTATTTATGTCGGTATTTAAGAATTTTTTTGTGATATTAGGATTTGCCTTGGTTTATGGTCTTTTTGCGCTGGCCATTAATATGTCAGTGCTGGGAGATTCTCCCGTCATTTTATATCTCTACAGTGCGACAGTGGTAAACCGAATGCTGTTTGGATTAACTAGCCGAACCGACCAAGAGCGCCAAGAAAATATGGGTTATTCCGCTTTAATGGCAATGAACTTTATGTTCAGTATCTTTACTGCGCTGCTGTTATCGTGGATGGTGCCGTATGGTGGGCTAACGCCAGCGTATCTGGAATCCATTCATTATTTAGACTCTATCGGTACGGGTGGGGAGTTTCCTGAAAAGCCGCATGTGGCGTTTGCGTTTGGCGTGCTCTATTTTTCGTTGCCTGTTGTCTTGCCTGCGTTATTTGGGCTACTGAGTTTACGCAAAAAGAAAAAAGCCCAAATGGCCGATGTGGACGGTCAATAGGTTGGATAGCCAATAAGTTGAATAATAAATAGAAAGAAAAACGCCTACCGAAGTAGGCGTCCTGGTGTTGGCAAAAATAAAGTAAAACAAAAAATACAGAATGAAAACTAGCGAGTTATTGATTTAAATTGCTGTGTGGTCTCTTTCAATGCCACTTCTGTCGGTAAACGTTCCATGGAACTTGCACCGTAGAAGCCGTGACAGTCTGGGCAGTGCGCTAAAATATATTCTGCATCTTCAGGGGTGGCGATAGGGCCACCGTGGCACAGAATAATCACATCATCACGCACAGATTTTGCGGCTTTCGCCCAATCATTGATAAGTTCAACGCAATCCGCCAGTGTGACAGCGGTTTCCGCGCCGATGTTGCCGCCAGTGGTCAGTCCCATGTGTGGCACAATAATATCTGCACCTGCTTGTGCCATTGCAATGGCATCTTCACGGCTAAAGACGTATGGCGTGGTTAATAACCCTTTTTCATGGGCCATGCGGATCATATCGACTTCTAAACCGTAACCCATGCCTGTTTCTTCTAAATTGGCACGGAAGTTACCGTCAATCAGTCCGACGGTTGGGAAGTTTTGCACCCCAGCAAAGCCAGTCGCCTTGATATCATCAAGGAATTTATCGAACTGACAGAATGGGTCGGTACCATTAACCCCCGCGAGCACAGGGGTGTGCTTCACGACAGGGAGAACTTCTTTTGCCATATCCATCACGATTTCGTTGGCATTACCATAAGCCAGCAGACCGGCGAGAGAGCCACGACCTGCCATACGGTAACGACCTGAATTATAAATAACGATTAAGTCGATGCCACCGGCTTCTTCACATTTAGCGGACAGACCAGTACCTGCGCCACCGCCAATGATGGGTTCTCCACGAGCAATCATCTCTCTGAAATTTTTCAGTAAGTCTTCGCGGTTATGTTTCATTGATGAGCCTCTACTTGTTTACTATTTCCTGGTGTAATTCAATAACCTGCTCACAGAATTCAGGGGAATTAATGTGATGCGGGCTTAATATTAATTGTCGTTTTTCTGTTGTGACTAAGTGCTGTGTTAATGCGTCGATAAAGGCTTGGTCTGCCTGCGGATCCCAAAATGGTGCGCCGTCGATGTCTAATGCGGAAAAACCGGCTGTTGGGATAATAAAGCGAATTTCACCCTCACAAGCATTCAGCTTTTCTGCTATCCAATGTCCCATCTGACGGTTTTCTTCTACGGTCGTTCTCATCAGTGTGACTTGGGCATTATGGTGATAAAACTGTCTGTCTTTATACTGTTCTGGCACGGTGGAAGGGCGACCAAAGTTCACCATATCCAACGCACCGCAAGATAATACGCAAGGTGTTTGAGTTCGCGCGATGGCACCAAAGCGGTCTTCATCGCAAGCCAATACGCCACCAAATAGGTAGTCGCACACTTCCGTGGTGGTGATATCCAAAACGGAATCTAATAAGCGGCTATCAATCAATTTTTCCATGGCTTTGCCGCCACTTCCCGTTGCATGGAACACTAGGCAATCATGGTCATGTTCTAATTTTGCTGTCAATTGCTGGACGCAAGGGGTGGTGACACCAAACATGGTCAAGGCAATGGCGGGTTTATTTTCAGCGGTATCGGCTTCACCGTTATCAAACCAGACAGCACCGGCAATTTGGTTGGCTGCATTTTTCAGGACTTTACGTGAAATGACATTGAGTCCAGAAACATCCGTGACGGAGTACATCATGGCGATATCGCTTGCGCCGATATACCCGGAAATATCGCCCGAGGCCATGGTGGAGACCATAAGTTTTGGCACACCGACAGGTAAAATTTGCATTGCTGGTGTAATCAGTGCCGTACCCCCTGAGCCGCCTAGCCCAAGTATTGCGGCGACGTCAGTTTGTGCAGCAAGATAGAGGCTGAAGGCTTGCGCCATCGCCTCTATCGCTTTCCCGCGATCTCCGCAGAAAATGGCGCCAGTACCTTGAGGGTGGAAACTGGCAACCATTTCGGCGGTGACATCAGCATTTTTTTCTAATAATGATGGCTGAGTACTCAAATCAACGGTACGTACAGCAAGCCCTGCATTTTTAATTAAGTCACTGACATAAAAAAGTTCAGCGCTTTTGGTGTCTAGGGTGCTTGCGACATAAATAAAACCCTGATGCTTTGGCATAGAAAAATCCTTTGGTTTTTATGTAACTTTGTTTGGTTACTTAATATGTGTAGGGTATGTTGAATTTTCCATCTCAATGAGACTATAGTATCATTTACGATAAGTCAATAATGAGACTGTAGTCTCATTTTTTGGCGTTATCTGCTTGGATGTTTAGAAGATGATTTGTATCTTATTGATTAAACATTATAAATAGAGTGGTTATCATAAAATAGTTAAAACAGATTAATGGTTTTTGTCCATGAATATTTAAATATAATGATTTACCGTGCTGTATTTATAGCGTAATTTCGAGAGCGAGCACACAACATACTCGTCAGACGATTAAGAATGCTTATCGGAAAATATGTACTGTGAAAGATATTGTCTACACTCATAGAAAGGCGATTTTAAGGATAAAGACATGCCACTGAGCCATCTCATGCCAGATTACAAAGGAACGCGCAAACGTACCTATAATTTACTCGTGTCAACGGCAGTTGATCTATTTGAAAAAGGGGCAATGCCGTCAGTGTCTGAGTTAGCGATGGAGGCGGGCGTTTCGCGTGCGACTGCGTATCGTTATTTTCCAACACAAAGTGACCTGATTGCCGCGACAGTGAATGTTAGCCTTGGTCCTATTTTGACGTGGAAACCGCAAAGCGAAAAAACAGAAGAGCGGATCGATGAGCTGTTACGTTATGCGTTCCCGCGTATGTTTGCTCACGAAGGGGTTTTGCGTGCAGCGTTACAGACATCACTTCAACAGTGGGCGCTTGGGCGTTCATCACCTTCACCGGAACCCGAAGAGAAACGATTAGAGCGTGGTAATCGTAAAGATATTTTGGCGATGGTCACATCACCGATGAAATCTGATTTTCCGGATGAAGTCATTGATAAAGTCATCAAAGCGTTTTCCGTGATCTACGGTTCGGAAATTTTCTTGGTATTAAAAGATATCTGGAAATTGGATAACGATCAGGTAACAGAAATCGCACAATGGATGGCAAAAGCGATTATTAATCAAGCGACTGCGGATAAGCAGCAGATTGAAAAACCATAAACATTAACCCCCTCTCAAATTCACCTAATATCCTCCTGTCTATAGGGGGATTTTATGTACCTCGTAGGATTATCGGTTAAACCTTCACGAAAAACAGACATGATGAACATTTCAGCATTCTTAGCCTTATGATATTGAATGATTGTGATATAACTTAATCTCATAATTAATTATATCAATGGTTACTGTCCGATGATAAAGCTGATAAAAATGAGTGTTGGGATCATTCTTTGTGCCATTATTGGCGGTGCACTCACTTATATCGGCATTCCCTTAGCATTGATGTTTGGCCCTATTATCGCCATTATCATTTTTCATCGTTTTGGCTTCTCATTCCCTATCCCTAAACATACCATTACTTTTGTTCAAGTGACGCTCGGAACCTCTGTGGGCTTGATGTTTAATCAAGTGTCGCTGAAGGATGCAGATAACTTATTGCTACTGTTATTGATGCTGGTGGTCTGTTTGGCCGTGCAGTTTTCATTTAGCTTTTTCTGGTTTCACCGCAAGGTCGGGTGGACAAAACAGGAAGCGATGTTGGGCTCGGTACCGGGAGCAATGGCCGCTATCCTTGCTTTAACGGATCACACCCATACTCCGCCGCAAAAAATTGTTATCTCCCATACTATCCGTTTGATTATCCTTATTTTATTGGCAGGATTGGTGGTGGGAAGTGAGGGCGATCCTCAGCCGTTAATTGAATGGCCTACGTTAACGCTCAAATCCACGTCCTGGTTATTGGTGATAGTGACGGTGGGGGTGGTGGTTGGGATGTTTTTGCAACGCCTGCGAGTACCGGCGCCTTTTATGTTAACGTCCCTCGGGGCGGCAACGTTAATTCAAGGTTGGATTGATGTTCAGCTCCATTTCCCATTGATGCTGACTGAGCTGAGCATGGTTTTAATTGGGATGAATATCGGAAATCATTTCATTGTATTCCCGCTATCCGCGCTGATAAAAAATATCTACTCTTCAGCTCAAGTGGTGATCATCAATATTATTTTGACCTTTTTGATCACGGTGTTTGCTGCGTGGATCACGGGGTATGATATTGCGGTGTTATTGTTGGCTTGGGCTCCGGGAAGTATGGAAGCGATGACTTTCGCAGCAATAACGATGAATTTAGATGCGGGCTTTGTCATGTCGAACCATATTATTCGGATGGTGATTATCCAAACGATTCCATCGATAGTTTTGTTTTGGCAGGAGCGAAAAGGGAAGAAAGAGGGATAAGAAGGAAACATGTATCGATGTGGGTTATAAGGGGCATCGACATGTTTCCGCAGAGATTTCAGGCTTATTTTACGTAAGCAAATAGCCCTAAAGAGTCTCTCGCCAAAGATTGACATTTAAACTCTTGGGTCAGTGGAATACCTTTTAAATCATCGTAGCTTTCTTTATTTAGTTTGCTCATTTTATCGGAGTTGTAGTTTCCCAAATCCCACTTATTACTTTTCGCAAAGTAAACAATGGCGCGTTCAATTTCTCTGTCAGGAATTTGGGAATAGCCGCAATCATATTTTAAATAAATAAATACAGCGGTCAGATCAGCGAGGTCTTCAGCTTCATTGGTAGAGAGTGCTTTGGCGGTATTGGTTAGCCCCAAAAGCATCATTAAGCATGACATCAATATAAATTTTTGCATTCGATATTCATCTGGTTTTTATGTCAAGTAACATTAGCATAAGAACATACTCGCATTACATCAAGTTGCCTGATTTCTTTATGGCTACGATGTACTCTATAGAGACTAAGTACTTTAGATTATTTTGTGTATAGATTCGTTAGTCAATTCTAACTTTCTTAAATCTATGTAATAAACCCATATTAGATGCATGGGTTTATTGACCTTCCTGTAAGGGGAAGCTTTATCATCCCAAACATTAAACCACGTTTTGCTTGGCAAGGGCAATTTCAGACTTGTCATACCGTGCTCACTGATTGTTGATTTTGATAAATAAAAGGAAGGTTATCTATGTTACGTCGTGATTTTCTGAAGCTGAGTGCTATCGCTTATGCCGCGAGCGCACTGCCAGTTTGGAGCCGCATGGCTGTTGCTGCGGGGAATTATCCCTCATTGGCTATTCCACCACTTGTAGAACCGGATGCACAAGGGAATATTCAAATCGCCATCAAGCAAGGTATTTCACAGTTTGTACCGGGCAAGAAAACCACAACGTGGGGATATAATGGTGATTTATTGGGACCCGCACTTAGCCTGAGAAATGGGCAGTCAGTTAACATTAATATCACCAACCAATTGCCCGAAGAGACAACCGTACACTGGCATGGTCTGGAAATTTCCGGTGAGCAAGATGGTGGACCTCAAGCAATTATCGCACCCGGTGCTAGCCGTAAAGTCAATTTCACTCTCAATCAACCTGAAGCCACTTGCTGGTTCCATCCTCATACTCACGGAAAAACGGGTTACCAAGTGGCGATGGGATTAGCGGGATTAGTGCTTGTTAAAGACGAAGATAGCCAAAAACATGGCTTACCGAGCGAGTGGGGGGTCGATGATATTCCCGTTATTCTGCAAGATAAGCGCTTAAAAGATGACGGACAAATTGATTATCAATTAGACGTCATGAGTGCTGCCGTGGGCTGGTTTGGGGATATGATGCTGACCAATGGAGCGGTTTATCCTAAACATGTTGCACCGAAAGGCTGGATCCGCCTGCGGTTATTAAACGGTTGTAACGCACGTAGTTTGAACGTATCGACCAGTGATGGACGAAAAATGTATGTGGTGGGCAGTGATGGTGGATTGCTGGCTGAACCTATCGCATTAACTGAATTGCCGATTTTAATGGGTGAACGCTTTGAAGTATTGATTGATGCCTCAGATGGACGTTCCTTTGACCTTGTCACTTTACCTGTTGGGCAAATGGGCATGACCATCGCGCCATTTGATCAGCCACTGCCTGTTTTACGCATTGAAACTACTTTGAGTACGGGAGCTGGAAAATTACCTGAGCAATTAGCAACGATTGCTGCCATTCCTTCACTGACGGGGCTAAATCGCCGTAAATTCCATTTGATGATGGATATGCGCTTGGATATGCAAGGCATGATGATGCTGCGCGAAAAATATGGTCCGCAGGCGATGGGAAGCATGGGCGGTCATGGTGGTATGATGGGGAATATGGATCATTCCAATATGAATGGTGGCAATATGGGGAGTGGAAACATGAACCATGGCAATATGAATAACAGCAATATGGGTCATGGAAGTATGGATCATAGTAATATGGATCATAGTAATATGGCTGGCAGCACGCAAAACAGTGGCGGTCATTGCGGTATGGGCACGGGGGATCTGGATATTCATAATGCGAACACCATCAATGGACAGGTTTTCTCAATGACCCATCCTGCGTTTAATGCGCCGCTAAATCAGCAAGAGGTATGGGTGATTTCAGGGCGTGGCGATATGATGCTGCACCCATTCCATGTTCACGGAACGCGTTTTAGGATCCTCAAAGAAAATGGTCGTCCAGTTGAACCGCATCGCCAAGGTTGGAAAGATATTGTGAAAGTAGAAGGACAAGTGAGCGAAGTCTTAGTGGAATTTAAGCATACTGCGACGCCACAGCACCCTTATATGGCACATTGTCACCTACTGGAGCATGAAGATACCGGCATGATGATGGGCTTTACCGTAGGCTAAGGTCATCGAAACTGGCAGTGGCGATGTGGTCACTGCCATTTGTTTTGTCGTCGCGTCTTTGTGTGGCTTATGTTAAAATTACGCGCTTTCCTTTCCCATATATGCGTAATAGATGATGAAACATACTCTGGATGTAATGATCTCTGAAGAAGAGATTGCTCAAAGAATCAGTGAATTAGCAGACAGCATTAGTGCTCATTACCAAGACAAACAAGGTGATTTAGTGCTGGTTGGTCTGTTAAAAGGCTCCTTCATTTTTATGGCGGATCTGTGCCGTAAAATCACCGTACCTCATGAAGTTGATTTCATGACCGTATCAAGCTACGGCAATGCAATGACATCAAGCCGTGATGTGAAAATCGTGAAAGACTTAGATGAAGATATTCGCGGTAAGCATGTGCTGATCGTGGAAGATATCATTGACTCAGGCAACACCTTAAATAAAGTCCGTGAGATTTTTGGCCTGCGTGAGCCTGCATCTGTCGCAATTTGTACTCTGTTGGATAAGCCTTCTCGCCGTGAAGTGGATGTACCAGTTGAGTGGATTGGTTATTCAATCGAAGATAAATTCGTTGTCGGTTATGGTATCGACTACGCGCAGCAGTATCGCCACCTGCCGTACATTGGGCATGTCACTCTGCTGGAAGAGTAAGTTTTTTAAACTGTATTCTTAGCAATAAAAAGAGCAGCCTAGGCTGCTCTTTTGCTATCTTATTTTCGAAAAAATTATTTTTTCTGTGTGAGCTTAGAGATAGCCTCACGATAACCTAACTCTAACTTCTCACGGCTATCTGAGGTAATGTGTAAGTCGTGTAAGCGACCATTATTGATACCGTAAACCCAGCCGTGGATCATGATTTTCTGACCACGTTTCCATGCGGATTGCATAATAGTGGAGTGACCTAAGTTATACACTTGCTCAACCACGTTTAATTCGCAAAGACGATCTAAGCGTTCGCACGGTTTTAGTTCACCTAACATAGAGCTATGGCGATACCAGATATCTCGAATGTGTAATAACCAGTTATTGATCAGGCCCAATTCGGTGTTATCCACCGCTGCTTCAATACCACCACATCCATAGTGACCACAGATAATAATGTGCTCGACTTCCAGAACATCAACCGCATACTGAATAACTGATAAACAGTTTAAGTCCGTATGGATAACTAAGTTCGCCACATTACGGTGAACGAAGAGATCCCCAGGGGCTGCGTTGATCAGCTTTTCGGCAGGCACTCGACTGTCTGAGCAGCCGATCCATAGAAATCTTGGTTTTTGAGCTTTTGATAATTCTTTAAAGAATTCAGGATCTTTTTCTTTTACAGACGCTGACCATGCTTCGTTATTAGCAAACAGCTCTTCAATTTTTCTCATCATGACTTATAGCCTAGTTGTGTGACTTTGCGATAAAATCTTATACAGCATTTATTGATTAAATAATAATTAGTTATACTAATTTCACATCTATGATGAACCACTCATTTATACATGACAACCCTCATTAAGGGGGATGTTGAATAATATATTGTTAAATTATTATCACTTTTCTGCATAACATCCGACAGGAAAAAGTGGCATCATTAATCTATATTGCCTCCAAACAGCCCCAAGAATAAAGGTATTTTTAATATATGACTTACGCACTCGAACTATCGCAGCTGACCAAAACCTATGCAGGTGGCGTGAAAGCGTTGCGTGGCATTGATTTAAGCGTGGAAGATGGTGATTTCTATGCCTTACTTGGACCGAATGGTGCAGGAAAATCAACAACGATTGGTATTATTAGCTCACTGGTCAACAAAACCAGTGGCTCAGTAAAAGTGTTTGGCTATGACTTAGATAAGCAAGTTGTCTTGGCTAAACAGCAACTTGGATTAGTGCCTCAAGAGTTCAACTTTAACCCGTTTGAAACAGTCTTACAGATCGTTTTAAACCAAGCAGGTTATTATGGTGTTCCTCGTCATGTGGCAAACCAGCGTGCTGAGCAATATCTTACTCAGTTAGATTTGTGGGAAAAACGTAATGAGCGTGCACGTAATTTATCTGGTGGGATGAAACGCCGCCTGATGATAGCTCGCGCTTTGATGCATCAACCAAAACTGTTGATCCTCGATGAACCGACAGCCGGTGTTGATATTGAGTTGCGTCGTTCTATGTGGACGTTCCTGAAAAAGCTGAATGCACAGGGTACTACCATTATTTTGACCACTCACTATCTGGAAGAAGCGGAAATGCTGTGCCGTAATATCGGGATTATTCAGCATGGTGAGCTGGTGGAAAATACCAGCATGAAGCAGCTTTTAAGCCAGCTAGAGTCAGAAACCTTTATTTTCGATTTGATGCCAAAGAGCCCAATTCCAAGCTTAACGGGGTATGAATCCCGCTTAGTGGATACGTCAACTCTCGAAGTGGATGTGAAACGTGAGCAAGGGCTCAATGGGGTCTTCAGTCAGTTAAGTGACCAAGGAATTCAAATTTTGAGTATGCGCAATAAGGCTAACCGCCTTGAAGAGCTGTTTGTCAGCTTAGTGAAAAAAGATAATCAAGTTTCAGAGCAGGAAGGTGCGCAATGATCTCGCTATATTGGGTTGCCCTAAAAACGATTTGGATCAAAGAGGTCACTCGCTTTGGTCGTATCTGGGTACAAACATTGCTGCCACCAGTAATCACGATGTCGCTCTATTTTGTGATTTTCGGTAACTTAATTGGTTCCCGAATTGGTGATATGGGCGGCGTAGATTACATGCAGTTTATCGTCCCTGGCCTTATCATGATGGCAGTGATCACTAACTCATACTCTAACGTCTGCTCGTCATTCTTTGGGTCTAAATTCCAGAAAAATATTGAAGAACTATTAGTTGCTCCCGTACCGACTCACGTGATTATTGCCGGTTTTGTTGGCGGTGGGGTTGCACGTGGGATTTTAGTCGGATTCTTGGTGACTATTGTATCTCTGTTCTTTATCCCATTGCAGGTTCATTCATGGTCAATGGTGGTGATCACGCTGTTATTAACGGCGATTGTGTTCTCCCTTGCAGGTCTGTTAAATGCGATTTTTGCCAAAACCTTCGATGATATCAGCATTGTTCCAACCTTCGTTTTAACGCCACTGACCTATCTAGGTGGGGTGTTCTATTCACTATCTTTACTGCCGCCATTCTGGCAAGCGGTTTCTAAGCTCAACCCGATTGTGTATATGATAAGCGGTTTTAGATATGGCTTTTTAGGCATTGCGGATGTGTCTATCGTCGTGACTTTGAGCGTATTAATGGTGTTTTTAATTATCTTCTATGCTTTGACATGGTATTTAATTGAACAAGGTCGCGGATTAAGAAGTTAACCTAGCAAATAGGTTGCGTTGAGGGTGAAATGGGACTTTTCGCCTAATATATAAAGAGGGAAAATCACGCGTTTATCCCTCTTTATGTGTCACTTTAAATGCCCCTAATAGGGGCATTTCTATATTAAATTAAGCCACTTGTACCGGTACTGCTTTAGCAATGCGACTCATGGTGTTGTTCGCATCAAAGTAAGCCACTTTAGGTTGATGCTGGCGGGCTTCTTCATCAGGCAACATGCCGTAAGTACAAATAATCAGCTTATCGCCAACTGCCGCACGGCGTGCAGCAGCACCATTCACAGAGATAATTTTAGAACCGCGTTCCCCTGCAATCGCATAGGTTGAAAAACGTTCGCCATTATCCACATTATAAATATCGATAGCTTCGTATTCTAAAATGCCAACGGCATCTAAGAAATCCTGATCGATAGCGCAAGAGCCTTCATAGTGGAGGTCTGCTTGGGTGACAGTGGCGCGGTGGAGCTTACCTAGTAGCATTTTTCTTTGCATTTCTTCTTCCTCATTCAAGCCACAGCGTTGTTGGCTGCGCGCTCTTGCCCTAGTCACATACTTATGTATGCTCCTAGGGTCGCGTTTACTTGCCGCCTAGCTGTGACATGAATGAGTTTGAATAAATCTCAGGTTATTTTTTCTCATTCAAGCTCAGCGTTGTTAGCTGCGTAATCATATTTATTCTTACTCATTGTATGCCACAGCGTTGTTGGTACGTTCTCTTACTACCTAGCTGTGACATCAATGATGTTTAAATTAGTTAAGCGATATCGAGCGGTAACTCGACTTGCAGATTGTCGATTAAACGGGTTTGACCTAGCCATGCAGCCATTAAAATCACGGCGCGGCGGCTGGAAACCGTCAGTTCACCGAGGTTATCGGCATCGCGAATAAAGAGCTCGTCAGGGGTAAATCCTGCTTGGCGCAAAGACTCTTCCATTTCACCAATTAAACGGGTTGCTGCCGCGGGAGAGTCCGTGAGCTTCTCACCTGCTTTTTGCATAATCGCAAACAGCTGTGGGGCGATTTTTAGCTCATCGGCAGACAAATTATTATTGCGTGAACTCAGGGCTAAGCCATTCTTAGCGCGAACGATAGGGACACCGACAACCTGAATATCGAAAGAAAGGTCAGTGACCAATTTACGCACTAACTGAAGCTGCTGATAATCTTTTTCACCAAATAATGCAATATCAGGCTGCACGAGATTAAATAGCTTGGTCAGCACTGTCGCAACGCCACGGAAATGCCCTGGACGGCTAGCGCCTTCTAACATGGTAGAAATTTCAGGTACTTCAACGTAACTTTGGTTGTCCATACCTTCAGGGTAAAACTCGGCGGCAGACGGTGCGAAAACTAAATCAACACTTTTACGTTTCAGTTTTTCGCAATCTTCCTGCAAGGTACGAGGGTAATTGGCTAAATCGGATTGACGGTCAAACTGCATTGGATTGACAAAAATACTGGCAATGACAATGTCGGCTTGCTGTTTAGCCTGGTCAATCAGTGTCAGGTGTCCATCATGTAAATTGCCCATCGTTGGGACAAACGCAATACGTTTGCCTTCTTGTTTCCAGCGACGAATTTCACGGCGCAAGATTGGCGATGTTTCAACGATCCGCATACTTCCCATCCTTATCGTTATATTTCATACAGAATTACGAAAATGAGTGAGCGTCACTCGGGTAAATTTCTTGCTCAACTTCTTGAATATAGAGGCTAATTGCATCGTGAATATTGCCCGCTTCAGCCAGAAAGTTTTTGGCAAACTTCGGTGGTTTCGCGGTGATCCCTAACGCATCGTGCATCACCAGAATTTGCCCGTCAGTGCCATTACCCGCACCAATTCCAATGACTGGCAACAGTAATTCTTCAGACACTTGGTTCGCAAGGGATGTCGGTACACACTCAAGAACCAGCAGCTGAATACCTGCATTCTCGAGGGCAATTGCATCTTTGATAAGCTGATTGGCGCTAACTTCATCACGACCTTGGACTTTATAGCCCCCAAGGACATTCACCGCTTGTGGGGTTAAGCCTAAGTGGCCGCAGACTGGTACGGAGCGTTCACACAGCATTTTGACGGTTTCACATAGCCAGCTGCCACCTTCGATTTTCACCATATTCGCGCCAGCTTGCATCAAAATAGCGGCATTGGCACAGGCTTGCTCCGGTGTGGCATAACTCATAAAAGGCATGTCGGCGATGATGAATGCGTTAGGGGCGCCTTTACGTACGCAGCGAGTGTGATAGGCGATCTGCTCGATGGTTACTGGTAGGGTGCTGGTTTCGCCTTGGATAGTCATACCTAAAGAGTCACCAACCAGCATCACTTGGATACCTTGCTCAGCAAACAGTTGAGCAAAACTGGCATCGTAGGCTGTAATGGTCGCGAATTTGTGTTTCTCTTTTTTATATTGACACAAATCAGCGAGAGTAATGGGTTTCATTAAAATAACCTCCGGAAATGATTTCTCTTATGACCATACCTGAACGAGGTTAAACACATTAGGAATTTATTCCCAAAGCATTAGGCCATTTTGAGGGACGTGTGTAAGTCTTTCTGACAGTTTTTCACCATCGGGAAAAATCAGGGAAGGGGTAATATCACTGAGCGGATAAAGCATAAACTCACGCTCTTTTAGCCCATAATGTGGAACAGTTAAGCGCTCGGTGTGGATCTCTCGATTGCCAAACAACATGATATCGAGATCTAATGTTCTCGGCCCCCAGCGCTCATCTTTGCGAACGCGCCCTAAATCTAATTCAATTTTCTGGGTGTAATTGAGTAATTCTTCAGGTTCGAGTTCAGTTTCCAGCAAAACTGCCAGATTGAGATAATCAGGTTGATCCTGTGGACCGAGGGGTTTAGTTCGATAAATAGAGGAAGTGCTCACAACGCGAGTGCTTGGAATCGCATCTAATGCGGCAATTGCTTGTTGTGCTTGCTTCAGTGGCTCGCCTAAGTTGCTGCCAATGGCAATGTACACTTGCTCCATCTCTTTATCTCTCTATCTTAATCTCTCTATGGTGATCGCAACGACCGCTTAAGTCGCTGCGATTGAACCGTTATGATTTATTCGGTTTTCTATTACCGGATTGTGATGAACGATGAGGGCGCTGGCGGCGGCGAGTTGGCGCACTACCGAGTTCCGAGATCATTTCACGTTGTTTCTGGGCATTGGCTTGTTGGAAGTCATTCCACCATAAAGCGAGTTCTTGTAGCTCATTACGGTGTTCTACATTGGCTCTAAGCTCTAATAAATCAAAGGCAGCACGGAATTTCGGGTGCTCCATCAATTTATTAGCACGACGCCCTTGGCGACGTGGTAAGCGTAATTGCAACATCCAGATATCACGCATTGTGGTGGTGATGCGTTTTGGTATTGCAATAGAGCGGCACTGTTCATCCAATACATCGTTCATTGCTAGCGCAAAGGCATCATAGTAAGCGAGACCGCCTTCTTGTGATAGTTTCTCCGCGTGCTCAGTGACGGGATACCATAACATGGTTGCAAATAAAAATGCAGGGTTGACGCGCTTATCATTTTTTAGTCTGAAGTCAGTGTTTTTTAACACCTGTTCAATGACTTTTTCCATTGGTGAGTCACCATTCTCAGTGAAGCGGCTCGCAATCACTGGGAACAGTTGTTCAAACAGATGATACTGATTCAGCATTTTATAGGTAGCGTAACCATAACCTGCTTGAAGTAATTTTAATGACTCTTCAAACAGTCGCGCAGAAGGGATTTCACGCAGCAATGGCGCTAAGCGATGAATGGGCTCTGCAGTATTTGGCTCGATACGCATATTTAGCTTACAGGCGAAACGCACGGCGCGGATCATACGAACTGGATCTTCACGGTAGCGAGTTTCTGGGTCGCCAATCAGACGAATAACGCCATCTTTTAAGTCTTGTAATCCATTGACGTAATCGCGTACGGAGAAATCATCAATGTTGTAATATAGGCTATTGACAGTAAAGTCGCGGCGGATAGCATCTTCTTCAATGGAACCGAAAATATTGTCGCGAAGCAGCATGCCATTTTGCGCTTGAGATGACAGGTTTTTATCATCGACTTCTTGGTCGTGGTGACCTCGGAAGGTGGCGACTTCAATAATTTCTGGGCCAAACATAATGTGCGCAAGGCGGAATCGGCGACCAACCAGTCGGCAATTACGAAATAGCTTGCGAATTTGTTCTGGGGTTGCATTGGTGGTGATATCGAAATCTTTTGGCTTTTGGCCTAATAATAAATCACGTACACCACCGCCAACTAAATAGGCTTCATAGCCATTTTTATTAAGGCGGTACAATACTTTCAGTGCATTTTCACTAATGTCATCACGCGAGATTATGTGTTGAGCGCGTGGAATAACGGTAATCGATTCTTGTTTCGTCACGGATGTTCGCTTCTGTGTTTGAGCATCGGAACGTTTAGAGGGACGAACCGCTTTCTTTGTTTGTCTCGTATTCTGGTCATGTCTAGTATTCTGCTCATGCCGAGTTTTCCTCTCAGATTTTTTCTCTGATGCAGAAGGAGTGACTGGCCTTTCACCGGCTGCCTGTGTGTCTCGCGCACCACGCTTTGGCATCGAGTCCTGTTCTGCGGACGATGCTGGTTCATTGCGAGATAAAATGTTGCGGCAGAAATTTGCTACTCGGTTAAAAATAGTACACCTCGATGTCATTACATAGATTCATTAAACAAAATAAGCGGCTAATCATAGCTCACTGAAGTTTCTTTGAGAATGGTTAAACGAATAAAAGTCATGGCTAATTATTTTTTATATCAATTAACTCAGTGAATATTATACAAATTGTAGCTTTTTGCGCGAGACGCAAACGATAACAAATGTAGAGAAAATGAGAGAAATAAAGATGAGGAAAAGGGGAGTTTAAACATTTTTGAGGGTGCGAATCCTTATAACGGCGCAGGGTTAATGCGCCGTTGAGGACTCCCAAAACAACAATTAGCCAGCCATCTGCTTTTCGCGGATCTCTGCTAATGTTTTACAGTCGATGCACAAATCTGCTGTTGGACGCGCTTCCAAACGACGGATGCCAATTTCCACACCACAAGATTCGCAGTAGCCAAAATCTTCATCTTCAACTTTCTTCAGCGTCTTTTCGATCTTCTTGATCAATTTACGTTCGCGGTCGCGGTTACGTAACTCGAGGCTGAATTCCTCTTCCTGAGCGGCTCTATCAACGGGGTCTGGAAAGTTAGCTGCCTCATCTTGCATATGAGTAACAGTCCGGTCCACTTCATCTCTGAGTTGATTGCGCCATGCTTCGAGAATGAGCTTAAAATGCGCCAATTGGGCTTCGTTCATGTACTCTTCGCCAGCCTTCTCATGATAGGGCTCAACCCCGGCAATGGCGAGAATGCTTAAGGACGATGTCTTACGTTTTTGCCCTTCTTGCATAATGCTTCTCCTACACACGCAAATTTTACAAAAACCCCAAGGGGGAAAATTTAAGGTCGCTATAAATATCAGAAGACAGCCGTCTTGGCAATCGTTCATGTGATGAGTTTTGTAACGCTGTGAGGACAAGCGTGTTTCTTCCCTTCACTAGCACTCCTAACTCGATGACCTTGTTTAAATATCGACTAATCTAAAATGACTTAGTCGGGGTGAAGCGAATTGATGTCCCTATTTGCATTTTTTGTTTAGATATATCCACTTGATAACACAGAACTTCGACGCCATTGGCTATAGCTTGTTCTAACAACGCTGCATATTGAGAGTCAATATGTGCAGCAGCGGATACTACGTGGATACCGCTATGTAAAATGACAAACATAAGTATGGCGCGTTTTCCTTCTTTCGCAATCAAAGTCAGCTCTCTAAGGTGTTTTTGACCTCGGATTGTCTGAGTATCAGGGAAATAGCCATGGTTGTTTTCCAGCAAAGTCACTGATTTTACTTCAATAAAACAATCAGCTAAGCCCTCTTGAGTGAGTAAAAAATCAATTCGACTGTTTTCACTGCCATACTTCACTTCAGGGGTCACTATACTGTAGTCAGATAATTCTGGAATATGCTTTTTTGCCAACGCTTCTGCCACTAATTGATTTGCTCGCAGCGTATTAATACAAATTAGATGGTTGTTTTTGGTTTGTGTTAACTCCCAGCTGTACGGATATTTTCGTTTTGGATTATCCGAGGTGGAGTACCACACGGTATCTCCAGGAGTTGCACAGCCTGTCATCGCCCCAGTGTTTGCGCAGTGTATCGTCATTTCCTCACCCTCGGGGGTGACGACATCCGCTAAAAAACGTTTATAGCGTTTAATTAAGATGGCTGATTTTAAAGGGGGGATAAATTCCATGTATTCTCCGTTTACCGCGTTGTTCGTGACATAACATAGCACCATGCTATAGATGGACTTGGATAATAGACAGTATTAATGCGTCATATTCGTTAATGCGACAATTTGTTAATGCTACAATGCTTCTCATAGAAAGTTAAACCTCATGGAGTTACCCCTTAGTGTTCCCTATCTTAGAAGTAAGTGATGACTTACTCGCTGCTCTAGCGAAATCCTCTCAAGTTCTGTTGCATGCGCCGACAGGGGCTGGGAAATCCACGGTATTGCCGCTAGAAATCCTCAAAAGTGAGCAGATAGAAGGGCGAATTATTATGTTAGAGCCGCGGCGTATTGCAGCGCGTTCAGTCGCCACTCGCTTAGCGCAGCAGTTAGGGGAATCGGTAGGGGAAACTATTGGTTTACGTATGCGCTCAGAAAGCAAAGTGAGTGCTAAAACGCGTTTAGAAGTGGTGACGGAAGGTGTGCTGACTCGCCAATTACAGAATGACCCGATGCTTGAAGGTGTCGGATTGGTCATTCTGGATGAATTTCATGAGCGTAATTTGCAGGCCGATTTAGGGTTAGCGCTGTTGTTGGATTCTCAGCAAGCACTGCGGGACGACTTAAAAATTCTACTAATGTCCGCTACGCTGGATGATCAAGGGCTTAGCCAGTTATTTCCTGATGCGCCAGTGATCAGTTCACAAGGGCGGGCATTCCCTGTTCAACGGGAATATAAGCCCATCAATCCGAATAAACCGTTTCATCAAGAAGTCGCGAGCGCGGTTTGGCAGCTGATGCAGCAACAAGCTGGCTCTTTGTTACTCTTTTTACCGGGTGTAGGCGAAATTGAGCGGACGAAAAGCGAGTTAGAAGGGTTAGTGACTGACGATGTGATGCTGTGCCCAATGTATGGCGCGCTATCAATTCAAGCCCAGCAACACGCGATTCTGCCTGCCCCTGAAGGAAAACGTAAGGTCGTGCTGGCGACCAACATTGCGGAAACCAGCCTCACCATCGAGGGGATCCGTTTAGTGGTGGATAGCGGTTTTGAGCGAGTGGGACAATTTAACCCGCGAAGTGGGCTTACAAAGCTCATTAAAAAACGCATTAGCCAAGCCTCAATGACTCAACGGGCGGGACGGGCTGGGCGCTTAGAAGCGGGTGTATGCTGGCACCTCATGAGTGCAGAACAAGCTGAACGTGCAGCGCAATTTAGTGACGCGGAAATTAACAATAGTGACTTAAGCGGATTATGGTTAGCGCTCCTTCAATGGGGCTGTCACGATATTTCTCAACTCCAATGGTTAGATGTTCCCCCTGAGGCGGCATTATCGGCAGCGAAAACCCTGTTATTCAAATTGGGTGTCACCGATGCCCAAGGGAAACTCACGTCGATGGGCAGTAAAATGGCGGGAACGGGGACGTCGGTGCGTACGGCGGCGATGCTGTATCACGCGCAGCAAATTCAAAATAAATCCGTTATTCAACTTGCTGCATTATTAACAGCAATTATTGAAGAGCCTCCCCGCGGCGAAGTGATTGACCTACATACCCATTTAGAACGTCCGACGGATAACTGGTGCAAACGGGCATCTATCTTAAGTGGTGACAAGGTTACCCATTCTTTAGGAAAAACCGCAGGGCTGATTAGTGAGTGGTTACCAACATTACTTGCCGCAGGGTTTCCAGACTACATAGCGAAATCCCGAGACCATCAAACTCGTTATCAATTAGCCTGCGGGTTAGGGGCAACACTGAATGATAATGACCCACTAATGGGCAATACATGGCTGATGGTAGCGGCATTATGGCAGTCAGAAACCTCGGCAGATGCGCGTATTTCCTTGGCATATCCTATTGAAATTGAAAAGCTTCAACAGGACTGCCCGCATCTTTTTAGCACTCAAGAGACGGTCGAATGGGATGAGCTGCGGGGGAGCTTGCTGGCATGGCGGCGCTTACAATGTGGGCAGTTAGTCGTGAAATCTCAACGGCTGACTAATCCAGAACCGGAAGAGATTAAAAAAGCGCTGGTTTACTGGCTTCAGCAAAATGGTTTGCAACAGTTAAATTGGCAAGAAAATACCCTACAGTTGCGCATTCGTTGTGAATTAGCGGCGCGTTATTTTCCTGACTCGCCATTGCCTGCAATGGATGATGAGACTTTACTCGAGACGCTTGATGAATGGTTAGCCCCTTATCTTAACGGCGTGACAAGCAAGAAAAAGCTGCAAGAAATTGATTTAATGAATTTATTATTGAATCGATTGGATTGGCAGCAACGCCAATGGCTCGACAGCACTTTCCCTATGAGCTATGTCGCCCCTTCTGGGAGCGAGGTAAGTATTCACTACGCGCTAGACAAGCCTCCGGTGGTTGAAATTCGCCTGCAAGAAGTGTTTGGTGAAAAAGCCAATCCAACCGTGGCAAATGGCAAAGTGACATTAACATTATCATTGCTTTCACCGGCAAGGCGCCCTATTCAGATAACTCAAGATCTCGGTGCATTTTGGCAAGGGAGCTATAAAGAGGTACAAAAAGAGATGAAAGGGCGTTATCCAAAACATCCTTGGCCAGATGACCCTGCGAATGCCGAACCAACGCGACAAACAAAAAAAGCGATGATGAGTGCGAAATAACCTAATTTTGTGCTCTAATAACGGGCTGTAAATTAGGCAATGGCGCCCAATAGACAGCGTAAGGAAGTGTAATTAGGAGCTTTCTTCCGTGAAATTCTTTGAATTATGAGCCAAAATTAGCCTTATGTTACATCTACGCATCTGTAATTGTGCTTACGCACATGTCGTTATGTTTGCGCATACATAGTTAGATTTTAATGCCTATTTAGGTATAGGAGATATGGAGCGACCATGTCCGGTAAAGATTTTGAACCCATTGGCAGACGTAAAAGACGCGCTGCTGAGAAATCGTCATCCTCTTCACGCCGCCGTAGACGCCGCGATGATTATGATGAAGATCTGTATGATGACGAAGATATTGATGATGAATATCTTGATGATGAAGACGATGAAGAAGAGCAAATGACCAAAAAAGGCTCAAAAAAGAACAAACCTCGCAAGAGTAAATGGCGCTGGTTTTGGCTGCTAGTTAAATTAATGCTGGTACTCGCCGTGATACTGGCGGCTTACGGTTTTTATCTAAACCAACAAATTAAAGAGCGCCTTGATGGTAAGGTGTGGGACTTGCCTGCGGCAGTATACGGACGCATGGTAAACCTTGAGCCGGGTATGGATTACAGCCAAGCTGAAATGACCAACCTGCTTGAAGGGATGCAGTACCGTAAAGTCAGCAAAATCACCACATCCGGTGAGTTTGTGGTGAAAGGCAATACCATTGAAATTTTGCGTCGTCCATTTAATTTCCCAGACCAAAAAGAGGGGCAAGTCCTCGCGCGTCTGGTGTTTGAGAATGGCATGTTGAGCAAGATTGAAAATATTGAAAATGGGCGCTCGTTCGGTTTCTTCCGTTTAGATCCGAAACTGATCACCATGATGCAATCTGCGAATAATGAACAGCGTTTAGTGCTGCCAATGGCGGATTTTCCTGAATCCTTGGTGAAAATCCTCCTCGAAACGGAAGATAGAAACTTTTATGAGCATGATGGTGTTAGCTTATATTCTATCGGTCGTGCGGTGGTGGCGAACGTCACCGCGGGTCGCTCCGTGCAGGGGGGAAGTACCTTAACGCAGCAGTTGGTGAAAAACCTATTTTTAACCAACGAAAGAACCCTGAAACGTAAAGCTAACGAAGCCTTTATGGCATTGATTTTAGACTACAACTACAGCAAAGAACGCATTCTTGAGCTGTATTTGAATGAGGTCTATTTAGGGCAAAATGGTAATGACGAAATTCGTGGCTTCCCGCTGGCGAGTTTGTATTACTTTGGCCGACCAATCAATGAGTTAAGTTTTGACCAACAAGCATTGCTGGTGGGAATGGTGCAAGGTGCATCGACCTTTAACCCGTGGACTAAGCCACAAAATGCGATTAAACGCCGTAACATTGTGCTTAAAATCCTCGAAACCCGCGGTGTTATCGACAATGAGATGTACCAAGTTCTGAGCGCTCGACCACTCGGTGTGAAAAACAAAGAAGGGTTAGTCGCATCTCAACCCGCATTTATGCAGATGGTACGACAAGAGCTGAGTGAGAAGCTTGGGGATAAAGTTAAAGATCTCTCTGGTGCGAAAATCTTTACTACCTTAGATCCTGTGGCGCAAACGGCGGCGGAAAACGCGGTCGAGTTCGGTGTGGCTGATTTACGTAAAGCACGTAAATTGGATGATATCGAAGGTGCCATGGTGGTGGTTGACCGTATTAATGGCGAAGTGCGTGCAATGGTCGGTGGCTCTGATCCACAATTCTCAGGCTTTAACCGAGCGTTGAATGCTCGTCGTAGCATTGGTTCTTTAGCAAAACCACCAGTTTATTTAACGGCATTAAGTGAGCCAGACCGCTTCCGTTTAAATACGTGGCTATCCGATGAACCACTGACCATCAAAGTCGGTAATCAAAGCTGGAGCCCACGAAACTATAGCCGTAATTTTAACGGTCGTATGATGCTGGTGGATGCGCTTGCGAAATCACAAAATATTCCAACCGTAAACTTAGGAATGGAAATTGGTCTTGACCAAGTGATGAACACCTTTATCCGTTTAGGTGCGCCAGAAAGTGCGATGGAAAAAGTCCCTGCGATGTTGTTAGGTGCGGTGAACTTAACGCCAGCTGAAGTGGCGCAAGTGTACCAAACCATTGGTGGCGAAGGTAATCGTGCAAAATTATCTGCATTACGTTCAGTGATTGATGGTGATGGCAAAGAGCTGTATCAAAGTTATCCATCCGCAGAGCGTGCCGTACCATCTCAAGCCGCTTATTTGACCCTGTTCGGTATGCAGCAAGTGGTACAGCAAGGTACTGGACGTGTATTACTGAATAAATATGGTAAATACAATCTGGCGGGTAAAACGGGTACCACCAACGACCTGCGTGATAGCTGGTACGCGGGTATCGACGGTAAGGAAGTGGCTATAGTCTGGGTCGGTCGTGATAACAACGGACCAACACAGTTAACAGGCTCGACAGGGGCATTGCGTGTTTATCAGCGCTATTTAGATAACCAAACGCCACTGACACTTATCAACCGAGCGCCAGAAGGGATAACCGACATGCGCGTCATGATGGATGGCCAATTTAGCTGCTCTGATTTAGGTGGCGGCAGAATGTTGCCAGTCTGGACAGAAGATCCGCAAAGCCTATGCCAAGGATCAGCATCGCAAGATCCGGTGTGGAATTTGAATGGGAATGGTGAGGCGCCACAAGAAGATGGAGCTGCTCCTGACTGGGTTAAGGATATGTTTGGCGATTCTCCGTCATCCCGCACGCCGTAGCGTTGTTGGCTTCACTCGGATACTCGGGTCACATACTTTTGTATGCTCCCCGAGATATCCTAGTTTGCCGCCTAGCTACAGCGCACGGGATTTAGGAGAATATTGAGTTTGATTGAAGAAGAAAACAGATCAAAAATATATTCAGAAAAATAGATAAAAAATAGGCGCCGTCTTTTGTAGATGGCGCCTATTTTTTTGAGCGGATTATTGCGGGGATTATTCGGCTTTGATTTTTGCCAGTGCAATTTCCGCAGCATCGATGGTGCGCTGGATATCTTCATCGCTGTGGGCGACAGACATAAAGCCCGCTTCGAATGCGGATGGTGCTAAATAAACGCCTTCTTCTAACATGTAGTGGAAGAATTTCTTAAAGCGAGTCACGTCGCATTTCATCACGTCTTGGTAGCAAGTCACAGACTCAGCGTCAGTGAAGAACAGGCCAAACATCCCACCCACATGGTTAATGACCATAGGCACGCCTTGCTCTTTAGAAACACGGGCTAAGCCACGCGCCAGCTTATCCGTGAGTTCTGTTAAGCGTGCATGAACCCCCGGTTGAGAGACTTCATTTAAGCAAGCTAAACCCGCCGCCATAGCAACAGGGTTACCAGAAAGTGTGCCTGCTTGGTAAACCGGGCCGATTGGCGCTAATTTTTCCATCACTTCATAGCGACCGCCAAAAGCGCCCACTGGCATACCGCCACCGATGATTTTACCTAAACAGGTTAAATCCGGTTGTACGTTGTAATGATCTTGAGCGCCGCCGAGTGCAACACGGAAGCCTGTCATGACTTCATCGATGATCAGTAGTGCATTGAATTCATCACATAATGCACGCAGACCCGGCAGGAATTCTGCGGTTGGTGGAACGCAGTTCATGTTGCCCGCGACAGGTTCAACAATCACACATGCCACTTCTTCAGGGTAGTTTTCGAAAGCTTGGCGTACAGAGGCTAAATCGTTGTATGTGCAAGTTAATGTATGCTTAACGAAATCTTCAGGTACGCCCGGAGAGTTAGGCTCACCCATGGTCAGTGCACCGGAACCGGCTTTTACTAATAGGCAGTCAGCGTGACCGTGGTAGCAACCTTCGAACTTAATAATTTTATCGCGACCTGTATAACCACGAGCAAGGCGGATCGCGCTCATGGTGGCTTCAGTTCCGGAGTTAACCATACGGATCATATCGATAGATGGCACTAACTCACACACCAGTTTTGCCATTTCCACTTCAGCAGCCGTTGGCGCACCAAAGCTTAAGCCTTTATTGACAGCTTTAATCACCGCATCGCGGATAGCCGGATGGTTGTGACCCAATACCATTGGACCCCAAGAACCCACATAGTCAATGTAAGCTTTGCCATCGACATCATAAATGTAAGCGCCATCAGCGCGTTCGATAAATAACGGAGTACCACCCACACCATTAAAGGCGCGAACAGGGGAGTTAACACCGCCAGGGATCAGCTGTTGGGCTTCATTATATAATTCTTCGGAATGGTGCATTACAGGGCTCCTGAAAAGAGACTAAATAAAAAGTTGCCGCTATTCTAAAGCACAAGGGCGATTAAACCAATGCTATCAATCACAATGATGGATCAATCATAAAGATGAATAGTAACTCTGTGCTCAATTGTGTAACAACACTTGAACCAATGAGTCAGGTGACGGATAATTGAGAAATTGATCTAAGTAGGCTTTGCCTTACCTATGAATTTACCGGTCACCGGTCTGGAGTAATAAATGAGTGATGATGTAGCTCTGCCTCTGCAATTTACCGATGCAGCTGCAACCAAAGTAAAAGACTTAGTTGCCGATGAAAATAACCCAAATCTGCGTCTGCGCGTCTATATTACGGGCGGTGGTTGCAGCGGCTTCCAATATGGTTTTACCTTTGATGACCAAATCAACGAAGGGGATATGACCATTGAAAAACAAGGCGTTGCACTAGTTGTAGACCCAATGAGCCTGCAATATTTAGTGGGTGGAAGTGTGGATTATACGGAAGGGCTGGAAGGGTCGCGCTTTATTGTGACCAACCCAAATGCTAAGTCTACATGTGGGTGTGGTTCGTCCTTCAGCATCTAAAATCTTTCGTTATATTTTGCGCTGTGGCGGTGTTGGCTTCGTTCAGCTACTCGGGTCACATACTTATGTATGCTCCCCGAGATATCCTCACTTGCCGCCTAGCCACAGCACAAACTATTTAGAAAGATTCTTTCGTGATATTCAATTCTTAACTTCTTAACTTCTTAACTTCTTGTCTTAGTTTGGCAATGCGTTTAGCTGGTTGCATAGCTGCTCGGTGGCATTGATGATGCGAGGGCCGGCGCGGTGGAACCAATCCTCATTTAAGCGAATGATAGGGACATTGAGTTGAGTGCCCCAGAACGCTCTTACGGCATTTTCTTGCTCTGGTGAGCCAGTCATGATGATGGCATCGGGCTTGCGGGTAAGAACTTGCTCACGGCTGACTTGAGGCCATTGGACAGCGCTGTTTTCAAAAACATTCTGAGCACCGCAAGTCTTAACCACATCATTTTGAAGGGTATGATTACCAGCACTAAATAATGGCTGAGTGCCGAGTTGGATAAATAATTGCTTAGGTTTCTTATTAGTATCTAATTTATCTTTTTGTATCTTTAGCGCGCTGCGCATTTGGCTGATATTTTTCTCTGCCACTTCAGGACGAGGGCTGTATTGTGCAAGTTCCTCCAATGAGCCGATAACGCCATCAATGCTTTGCGGATCAAAATAGACAATTGGAATCCCCAACGACGCCAGTTGATCTAATGGTCTCTGTGGGTTACCGCCTCGCCACGCTAAAATCAAATCCGGCTTTAAGGCAATAATTCGCTCCACATTTAATCCTTGCCAATCCGCAACTTGCTCAAGCTTTTTGGCAGAGTCGGGATAATCGGAATAGGCGCTCACGGCAACTAAGCTATCTCCCAATCCCACGGCATAAGCCAGTTCAGTATTCGCTGGCGATAAACTAATGACTCGGGATTTGGGGGCGGCGAATGCACTATTGATTAGGGTTAATAAAAATAGAAAACCAATCAGTGAGTGCATGAGTTTGGTCGTTAGATTCATAGCATTACTTCACAAAGAGGTATTAGAAAAGGCATAAATGAAGGTCAGTTATGCCTTAGAAAGTGATAAATAAATTACGCTAATGCTGTGACAATCGCAGCAACCATCAGGGATGATTGACGTGCAGCGACAGGTAAGAACTCGTCAAAGCTAGTGTGAGACTCTTTGTCTGCTACATCTGAAATTGCGCGAACCACCACAAAAGGTACTTTAAACTGGTAGCAAACATGACCGATAGCAGCGGCTTCCATTTCAACGGCAGCAACGTTCGGGAAGGTGGCTTTGATGCGCGCTAAAGGCTCTGCACCATTGATGAATGCATCACCACTGCAAATCAAACCACGCACCGCATTCATATCTAAGGCTTTGACACATGCTTCGGTCGTTTCAATGAGTTTTGCATCGGCAATAAATGCAGGTGGGCACTGTGCCATTTGACCGGGTTCATAGCCAAATGCGGTGACATCCGCATCGTGATAACGTACTTCTGTAGAGACAACAATATCCCCAACATTTAAACGAGGATCTAAACCACCCGCTGACCCTGTGTTGATCACTACATCTGGTTTACAGTGTTCTAACAGTAAAGTAGTACCGATTGCCGCAGCGACTTTACCGATGCCTGATTTTAATAAGGCAACATCAACGCCGTTCATTTTTCCAGTGTAAATTTCACAGCCAGCAAGGCTCAATGTTTGGCAACCTTCAATTTTTTCGCGCAGGGTCGCAACTTCTTGCTCCATCGCACCTATGATACCGATTTTCATTATGTCATACTCACTGTTGATTAATTAGACACTTATGTCGTAGATGGCTAAAGTGTAACATCGAAAGGTGGGTTTTCCTCTGCCTTTTCTTTGGGGATTTAGGAATAAAACGGTAAGGCGCAGAGGCTAGCATGGCGGGAAAAGAGATTAATTTTGTTAAAAAGCTGAGTTTCCAACGTAACTATATGAGTAGCGGGAAAAATCAAAGAGTCTCACCCGATGATGAAGATGCCGTAAACCGTCTATTTGAAAGTGACCGTGGGCGGATTATTAATTCGGCAGCCATTCGTCGTTTACAACAGAAAACCCAAGTTTTTCCCCTTGAACAAAACTCCGCCGTACGCAGCCGTTTAACCCATTCTCTTGAAGTTCAACAAGTCGGGCGCTACATCAGCAAAACGGTGTTGGGTGAATTGAAAAAGAAAAAATTGCTTGATGAATATGGGTTAACCGACCGTTGCGATGCCTTTGAGAGCCTCGTAGAAATGGCGTGTTTGATGCATGACATTGGCAACCCGCCGTTTGGGCATTTCGGTGAAGCAGCTATTCAACGCTGGTTTAGTAAATTATTAGCGCCAGACTATTTGTTCACGCCTGAGTCTGAAGACCCATGTAAAATTAAAGCGTTACAATTGACTGGTAATGAAAAGCAGGATCTATTTCGTCGTCAGCTTAAGCGTGATTTATGCTCGTTTGAAGGGAACGCTCAAGGGCTACGCATGGCGCATCGCCTGCTCAAATTGAATTTAACCTACGCCCAAATTGGTTCTATTTTGAAATACACTCGCGGCGCTTATGACCTTGAGCCGATCCCGCCAGAGTTTGATTATTTAATGAAAAAACCGGGTTATTACTGGTCTGAAGCGGATTTTGTCAGCGAGTTAACTAAAAAGTTGGAAATGACTAAATATTGCCGTTTTCCGCTCTCCTATATTATGGAAGCGGCGGATGATATTTCTTACTGTATTGCGGATTTAGACGATGCAGCAGAAAAGGGCATTTATACCGTTGAGCAACTAATTGAGTACCTAAAAGCAGAGTGGGGTGAGGTAAAATCAGGGGATCTCTTCGACCAAACTATTTTGCGGGCATTCAATAATATCAGCGATAACCACACGAGGCGCATTCAGCAAGATCAGTTTTTCATGTATTTACGCGTCAATATTACGGGAAAGCTTGCACATTACAGTGCTCAACGCTTTATTCAAAACCTACCTGAAATTTATCACGGTAGCTTTAACAGCGCGTTACTTGAAGATAAAAGCCAAGAGCATCGCCTATTAAAAGCTTTAAAAACAGTGGCGTTTAAGCATGTGTTTAATCACCATGAAGTGGAAGAACTAGAGCTACAAGGCTACCGAATTATCAGCGGATTATTAGATGTTTACAGCCCACTGTTGATGATGGATAAAGAGGATTTTGCAGCATTAGTGGCGCAAAATTACCATAAACACTTTTTTATCGAAACTCGCCTATTTCATAAGTTATCGAATAAACATCGACTCTCGTATAACGAAGCCTTGGAGAAAATTTCAGTCACCAGCGATGCGGATAAATCGATGCTAGAGTTTTATTATCGAGCCAGACTGATTCAAGACTACATTAGCGGAATGACTGACCATTATGCTTATGAAGAGTATCGAAAATTTATGGTGACAAATTAATGCTGATAAAAAAAGTCAGTATATAGCGTGACAAAAAAACTAAGTGGTCACTAATTTTGGTAAAAAAAATGCTATGATAGCCCGCTAATTTGTCTACCCAATTATCAGGCAGCCGCAGTGATAAAGTAAGCCGTTATAAAGTAAATATGGGTTTACCAACCTGTGGCTTGAAATAGAAATTATTTAACCCCGTTTAGTGACTACTTATGGCCCAATTTTACTCGCCAAATCGCCGCACCACCCAACGCCGTCAAATCACGGTTCATGTCGACAGTCTAGATGCCGCAGGGCAAGGCGTAGCTCGCCATGATGGCAAAGCCATATTTATCACTGGTTTATTACCAGGGGAAGAGGCGCAAGTCGAATTGACTGAAGATAAGCGCCATTTCGCGAAAGCCAAAGTCATTAAACGTCTTAGCACCAGCTCTCAACGTGTGAAACCCCGCTGCCGTTATTTTAATCAATGTGGCGGATGTCAACAGCAGCATGTGGAGATTGGGCTTCAACGTGAAAGCAAAGCGCAGGCTTTACAGCATTTAATGGGACGCGAAACTGGGTCTGTATTGCCTCCTATTTCGGTGATTGGCGGTGAAGAATACGGTTATCGCCGCCGCGCGCGTTTGGGGCTGCAATATCAAAATAAATCCAATCACTTAATGATGGGGTTTCGCCAAACGCAAACCAATACGCTGGTGGACATTAAAAGTTGTTCTGTATTACACGCTGAACTCGATGCGCTGCTAGCGCCACTGTCCAGTTGTTTAAATCAGTTATCGATTGCTAGTAAATTAGGGCATGTAGAGCTAATTCACGGGGATAACGGTAATCTTATCCTGTTACGCCATTTAGCCCCTGTTGACGTATCTGATAGAAAATGTTTGCTAGAATTTGCCAAATCTCATGAGCTTAGTATTTGGTTAGCGGGGAATGAAGGGCAATTATTGCCGCTTGAGATTGACTCCGCGTTACCTGAATATCAGGTGGCGGGTGAAACCTTGCAATTTAGCCCTGCCAATTTTATTCAAGTGAATGGCGAAATTAATCAGCACATGGTGGCGCAAGCCTTAGCATGGTTAGATCTAAGCCCAGAAGATAGGGTATTGGATCTTTTCTGTGGGATGGGTAACTTTACGCTGCCAATTGCCCGTTTAGCAAAAATGGCGGTTGGTGTTGAAGGTGTTGAAAATTTAGTCACTCAAGCGAGATATAACGCCCAGCGCAACTCAATTGAGAATGCGGCGTTCTATAATGAGAACTTGGAAGAACAGATCCACACTCAGCCGTGGGCGCAAGAAGGTTTTAATAAAGTGCTGTTAGATCCTGCTCGAGCAGGTGCCGCTGGTGTAATGGAACATTTAATTAAACTGATGCCAGAAAAAATTGTCTATGTTTCTTGTAATCCAACAACGTTAGCAAGAGACAGTAAAGTTCTGCTTGAAGGCGGGTATCAGTTATCTCAATTGCGGATGTTGGATATGTTTCCGCAAACTAGTCATCTGGAATCTATGGCGCTATTTGTTCGTAGCCCAAAGGTGTAACAGGTAGGGAGAATATATGGTTGCAGTAAGAAGTGCGCATTTAACCCCAGCAGGTGAATTTGCCCCCGAAAAGTGGGTTAATGATTTGGGTTTGAATAACAAACAATCAGAAGAAAAACTCATCCATACCTGGCAGTATTGTCACGATAAATTATCGGGGCAGGATATTGCGCCTCTGCTACTGTGGCGCGGCATTGAAATGACCGAAATTTTATCCACGCTCAGCATGGATATCGGTAGCTTACAAGCTGCGTTACTGTTCCCTTTAGTTGAAGAGGGAAAACTCGACGAACAATCCGTTATTGATGATTTCGGTCAATCTATTCATGCGCTGGTAAAAGGTGTGATTGAGATGGACGCCATCCGCGAACTTAAAGCCACGCAATCTAACGAAACCAGTTCCGTACAGGTGGATAATATCCGCCGTATGCTGCTGTCAATGGTGGAAGACTTCCGCTGCGTGGTCATTAAACTCGCCGAGCGTATCGCCCATTTACGGGAAGTCAAAGATGCCAGCGAAGATGAACGCGTCTTAGCGGCAAAAGAGTGTTCCAACATTTATGCGCCGTTAGCAAACCGCTTAGGGATCGGGCAATTAAAATGGGAATTAGAAGATTTTTGTTTCCGTTATCTGCACCCCGATGAATACAAAAAAATTGCGAAATTGCTGCATGAGCGCCGTATTGACCGTGAAGAATACATCGACAATTTCGTCAGCACACTGCGCAAATATATGCTCAAAGAGCAAATTCAAGCCGAAGTGTATGGTCGACCAAAACACATTTACAGTATTTGGCGCAAAATGCAGAAGAAATCTTTGGCATTTGGTGAATTATACGATGTGCGTGCGGTGCGCATTGTGGTTGAGCGCCTGCAAGATTGTTATGCGGCACTGGGGATTGTGCATACCCATTTCCGTCATTTACCCGATGAGTTCGACGACTATGTGGCGAACCCAAAACCCAATGGCTATCAGTCGATTCATACGGTGGTTTTAGGGCCGAATGGTAAAACTTTAGAAATTCAAATCCGTACCCGCCAAATGCATGAAGATGCAGAGTTGGGGGTTGCCGCGCACTGGAAATACAAAGAAGGCGCAAGTGGTGTTGGTAAAGGCAGCAGCTACGAAAACCGTATTGCATGGCTGCGTAAACTGATTTCATGGCAAGAAGAGATGGCAGATTCTGGCGAAATGCTGGATGAAGTGCGTAGCCAAGTGTTTGATGACCGTGTGTATGTGTTTACGCCAAAAGGCGATGTGGTGGATTTACCAACAGGTTCTACACCACTCGATTTTGCTTATCATATTCACAGTGATGTTGGACACCGCTGTATTGGGGCGAAAATTGGTGGGCGCATCGTGCCATTTAGCTACCAATTACAGATGGGTGACCAGATTGAAATTATCACCCAAAAACACCCCAACCCGAGCCGTGACTGGCTTAATCCTAACCTCGGTTACGTGACGACCAGCCGCGGACGGGCGAAAATTCAAAACTGGTTCCGTAAACAAGACCGCGATAAAAACATTCTGGCGGGACGCCAAATTCTCGACAGCGAATTATCCCATCTGGATATCAGTTTACGAGACGCAGAGAAACAGTTGATTGCCCGTTATAACGTACACTCACTGGATGAAGTCCTTGCTGGAATTGGCGGCGGTGATATTCGTATCAACCAATTGGTTAACTTCCTACAAGCCAAATTTAATAAAGCGACGGCAGAGGAAGAAGATCGCGCGGCGATGAAATCACTGGAGAATAAATCCGGTGTCCCAAGAGCGCCATCCCACGGCAGTGGTCGCGTGGTGGTCGAAGGGGTTGGAAACCTGATGCACCATATTGCGCGTTGCTGCCAGCCAATTCCGGGAGATGAAATCGTCGGCTTTATTACCAAAGGTCGCGGAATTTCGATTCACAGTGCGGATTGTGAACAGCTTGCCGAGCTGCAAAGCCACGCGCCAGAGCGTGTGATTGATGCCGTTTGGGGTGAAAACTACTCGAGCGGTTACTCGCTGGTGGTCAGAGTGATAGCTAATGACCGCAGTGGATTACTGCGTGATATCACGACTATCTTGGCGAACGAAAAAGTCAACGTGTTAGGGGTAAGCAGCCGCAGCGATGTGAAGCAGCAGCTCGCTACCATCGATATGACCATCGAGCTGTATAATATCGAAGTGCTGGGAAGGGTGCTTTCGAAACTGAATCAGTTGCCGGATGTTATCGAGGCGAAACGCCATTCCTCCTGATTTTCTTCATATTTCGAGCTGTAGGGGTGTTGGCTGCATTCACTAACCCTAGTCACATACTTATGTATGCTCCTAGGGATTAG
>NZ_JAMPNV010000008.1:0-92054 GCF_028479565.1 Providencia sp. PROV202
CTCAATTGCCGCCTACCTACAACACGAACTATTTTGAAAATACTTTTTGACAGCTGCTATAACAAAAGCTTGAAAGATTTAGCGTATTCAATTTAATTTGGTTAAGGTATAACCCTCATTAAATCACCATGTAATTATTTTTTGATAAGGGTTAAATATGCAGCAGGGCAATAAACAAATTGAACGGTTACTCACTATTATGGCGCGTTTGCGTGACCCGCAAAATGGCTGTCCGTGGGATACGCAGCAAACGTTTAAGACCATTGCCCCTTATACCCTTGAAGAAACCTATGAAGTTCTAGATGCGATTGAACGAGAAGATTTTACCGACTTAAAAGGCGAGTTGGGGGATCTCCTCTTTCAAGTGGTGTTCTACGCGCAAATGGCACAAGAGCAAAATCTATTTGATTTTGATGATATTTGCCAAGCCGTCAGCGACAAACTTGAACGTCGCCATCCTCATATTTTCGACGAAAATAACCAACTCAGCAGCCAAGAAGCCATTGCAGGTTGGGAACAACGCAAAGCCAAAGAGCGTGCAGAGAAAGACCAATACTCAGTGTTGGATGATATCCCGAATGCACTTCCTGCCTTAATGAAAGCCTATAAAATTCAAAAACGTTGTGCCTCAGTAGGCTTTGATTGGGATACGCTGGGTCCTGTAGCTGGCAAAGTCACTGAAGAGTTAGCGGAAGTGATGGAAGAGGCCACTCAAGCAGTCGTGGATGAACAGCATCTTGAAGAAGAAATTGGCGATTTATTATTTGCGACCGTCAATCTATCTCGCCATTTAGGACACAAACCTGAGCTTGCCTTACAAAAAGCGTGCAGTAAGTTTGAGCGCCGTTTTCGTGAAATCGAAAGACGATTAGCAAAAACTGGCAAATCGACAGAAACTGCTACACTTGATGAGATGGAAACATTGTGGGCGTCTATCAAATTAGATGAATGACCCAATCTAGACAGCTAGATTTTTGCAAAGAATGTTCGTCGATAATGATAGTCACGGATTGAAATAGTTATTCAAAATCAAACAATCGGCAAAATGATGTTTTTTCAGTGATAGATTAAGCTGAAAGGATTTAGCATTTACACAAAAATGTGTTAATCTTGCAAAACAGTTGAATAGCACCCTAGAAAGTGACTATTTATCAAACGATAAATATTTTTATTTTTAACTTGCTGATTTATTTAAGGTATTAATGAAAACTAGCCTTATTGCGCTTAGAACATTTGTAGGAGATTTAAGGTTCGGGTATACTGTTTTCCCGTCCTGTTATATCCATCATCTTTTAAACCTAAACGTTCAGGTTCAGCATGAAAACTAATTATATTTTTGTGACCGGCGGGGTCGTATCCTCTCTGGGTAAAGGCATTGCCGCAGCCTCCTTGGCGGCTATACTCGAAGCCCGTGGACTCAATGTGACCATTATGAAACTGGATCCCTACATTAACGTAGATCCAGGCACAATGAGCCCAACCCAACACGGGGAAGTTTTCGTTACAGAAGACGGCGCTGAAACTGACTTGGATTTAGGTCATTATGAGCGTTTTATTCGTACCAAAATGACACGTCGCAACAACTTTACGACTGGACGTGTTTATTCTGAAGTCCTGCGCAAAGAGCGTCGTGGCGACTACTTAGGCGCGACCATCCAAGTTATTCCTCATATCACTAATGAAATCAAAGATCGCATCATCCGTGGTGGTGAAGGTCATGATGTTGTATTAGTCGAAATCGGCGGTACAGTCGGTGATATCGAGTCTCTGCCATTCCTAGAAGCTATTCGTCAAATGGCTGCGGAAGTGGGCCGTGAGCGCACACTGTATATGCACTTAACGTTAGTGCCATACTTAGCGGCTGCGGGCGAAGTGAAAACAAAACCAACACAGCATTCTGTGAAAGAGTTACTGTCAATTGGTATTCAGCCTGATGTGCTGATCTGCCGTTCAGATCGCGTTATTCCTGCGAATGAGCGCGCGAAGATTGCCCTATTCTGTAATGTTCCAGAAAAAGCGGTTATCTCTCTGAAAGACGCAGATTCAATCTATAAAATCCCTGGCATGCTGAAAGCGCAAGGTTTAGATGAATACATCTGTAACCGCTTCCGTCTTGAATGCAAAGAAGCTGATTTATCTGAGTGGGAACAAGTTATTTACGAAGAAGCCAATCCAGCAGGTGAAGTTACCATTGGTATGGTGGGTAAATATGTTGAATTACCAGATGCATATAAGTCAGTTATCGAAGCACTGAAACATGCAGGTTTGAAAAATCGTTTAACGGTCAATATTAAGTTAATTGATTCTCAAGATATTGAAACCCGTGGGGTTGAGCTGCTCAAAGGTCTGGATGCGATTTTAGTACCAGGCGGGTTCGGTTCTCGTGGTATTGAAGGAAAAATTCTGACGGCACAATATGCGCGTGAGAATAAAATCCCTTATTTAGGTATTTGTTTGGGAATGCAAGTGGCGCTGATTGAGTTCGCACGTAATGTTGCGAATATGAAAGACGCGAACTCCACTGAATTTGATGCAGATTGCAAATTCCCAGTTGTTGCGCTGATTACTGAATGGCGTGACGAAGATGGCAACGTTGAAGTGCGTTCTGAAGAGAGCGACCTTGGCGGTACAATGCGTGTTGGTGGTCAGCAATGTCATTTAACCGATGGCAGCTTAGTGCGCGGTATGTACGGCGCAGAAACGATTGTTGAGCGTCACCGCCACCGTTACGAAGTGAACAATCTGCTGTTGAAACGTATCGAAGATGCGGGTCTGAACATTGCAGGTCGTTCTGTGGATAATAAACTGGTTGAAATCATTGAAAATCCAAACCACCCATGGTTTGTGGCTTGCCAGTTCCACCCTGAATTCACTTCGACCCCAAGAGATGGTCATCCGTTGTTTGCAGGTTTTGTTAAAGCCGCTGGTAAGTACCAGAAAGGTGAGTTGAAATAAGATACGGGGAAGTCGGCAATTTTCGCCAACTTCCCGAAATTTAACTTGTACTGAGGAAAACCTAATGTCCAAAATTGTTAAAGTGATCGGTCGTGAAATCATTGATTCTCGTGGTAACCCAACTGTTGAAGCTGAAGTACATTTAGAAGGTGGTTTTGTTGGTTTAGCTGCGGCTCCATCAGGCGCATCTACAGGTTCTCGTGAAGCACTGGAACTGCGTGATGGTGATAAATCACGTTTTCTGGGTAAAGGTGTTCTGAAAGCTGTTGCCGCTGTTAACGGTCCAATCGCTCAAGCAGTTATCGGTAAAGATGCTAAAGATCAAGCAAATATCGATAAAATCATGATTGACTTAGATGGTACTGAAAACAAATCTAAATTCGGTGCAAACGCAATTCTGGCAGTTTCTTTAGCAAACGCAAAAGCAGCTGCTGCGGCAAAAGGTATGCCTCTGTATGAGCATATTTCTGATCTGAATGGTACTCACGGTCAATACTCTATGCCTCTGCCAATGATGAACATCATCAATGGTGGTGAGCACGCAGATAACAACGTTGATATCCAAGAATTCATGATCCAACCAGTTGGCGCACCGACACTGAAAGAAGCGGTACGTATGGGTTCTGAAATTTTCCATCACTTAGCAAAAGTACTGAAATCTAAAGGTATGAACACGGCTGTTGGTGATGAAGGTGGTTATGCACCTAACTTAGAATCTAACGCTGCTGCACTTGCTGCTATCAAAGAAGCGGTTGAGCAAGCGGGCTACGTTCTGGGTAAAGATGTGACTCTGGCGATGGACTGTGCAGCTTCTGAGTTCTACAACAAAGAAACGGGTAACTACGAGCTGAAAGGCGAAGGTAAAACCTTCACTTCACAAGAGTTCACTCACTACTTAGAAGAACTGACTAAACAATACCCAATCGTTTCTATCGAAGATGGTTTAAACGAATCTGACTGGGATGGTTTCGCATACCAAACTAAAGTTCTTGGTGACAAAATCCAATTAGTTGGTGACGATTTATTCGTAACTAACACTAAGATCTTAAAAGAAGGTATCGAGAAAGGCATCGCTAACTCAATCCTGATCAAATTCAACCAAATCGGTTCTCTGACTGAAACATTAGCTGCGATTAAAATGGCGAAAGATGCTGGCTACACTGCCGTTATCTCTCACCGTTCAGGTGAAACTGAAGATGCAACTATCGCTGATTTAGCGGTTGGTACTGCAGCAGGTCAAATTAAGACTGGTTCTATGAGCCGTTCTGACCGTGTTGCTAAATACAACCAACTGATCCGTATTGAAGAAGCTCTGGGTAACAGCGCACCATTCAACGGTCTGAAAGAAGTTAAAGGCCAAGCGTAATTTATATTCGCTGAAATTAACGCCTAGAATGGGTCGAGAAATCGACCCATTTTTTTTTGCCTGAAATAAATGTGCTAGATAAATAGTTTTGAAAGTATTTAAGCCTTATAGATAATGCGGAATAACTCCATCTCGTCCTTTTTAATTTTTATGCTACTAATAGAGCCGCAATCAAATAGTGATTGCTTGGATAATTAACATGAATATTAAATAAGGAAATTATTATGGGGAAGGATAGCCATGACTCGCTATTTACCGCAGCAAAACAAGTATATGCATATGTAAAAAAAAATGCAGATTTAATGAAGTGCGTTGCTACAATAAAGTTAGGTTATCAGCAAAATGGTGCATGGAATGAATCCCTGTCAAATCTAAAAGCGGCATTAGAAGAGAAAATTACTGATGTTACCTATATTAATTATAGTCGCACTATTCCTTCGGGTATCGAAGGCTTAAATATCATTGAGCAGAAACAATTCTTAGCCGATTTTAAAAAACATTTCTCAGAAAATACGCATATTGAAGTTAAAGTTCAGGGGCAAAATGATAATAATTTTTCATTGTTAAATGATGATGAATTGTTAGATGGTTCTGCATATCGAGTATTACCGAAGAATTATCGTGAGCGATATAATAGCCGCTCAATGTTAATGTCTCGATTAACAGTTAATGTGAAGAAAGAATATTTCTCAGACTTAGCCAAGGCATTAATGCAGCTTTATGAGAATGATCCCCATAAGAAAGTGATGCAAGCGAAGATCATGGGCCCTAAAAAATTAGGACGAATAACTGATCAAGCGGTGATTTATTTTTCTGAAGCGAACCTACAAAGTGCCACCGAGATTAGCCAGCAACTAAAAGCATTATTACCCGAAGATGCGATGATTGAGCACGTTCCGATGGGAATGTATCGTGTTGATAAAGGCTTTTCTTATTCAGAAACCCTTGAAGGGCAATCCAGTAGTCATGGTGAATCAAGATCTGAAATGATATCTAAAGGGATTGTTTCATCACTGATTTCAGATAAACCGTTAGAACAAAGCCTTTCAAAAGAATTAAGGATACAAGGCTACGATGTGGAACAGCCCGCTTTGTTGTCTCAGTCTGTTAAGGAAACGTATTTTGACATTTCGATTACTGGCGGCGGCACGAATTCAGATAATCAGCCTAGTATAGATATTGAAAAATTTAAGCAAAACCCAGTTGAATTTGCCCGTGACTACAATATTAATACCAAAATACTTAACTCTATTTTGCAAATACCCACGGAAGGTAAAATATTATTCAGTAAAAATTTTGGTAAAGGTTATCAAGTTGAATATGTGGACGCCAGTGATGAACAAAATCAGCGTTACATAATAGATTGCTATCTTTTAGATTCAAAGGTGCGAAATAAAGAAAGCAAACGCGTCGAATATGTGGATATTCCTAAGAATCATCCGGAGAAAGCGTTTTTATTCACAGGGTTATTGCGTGGCGAGTCGGTTGTGGTGATTGAATTAGACCACGAAAACTACCGTGTTTATCGTGATAACCGTGCTGATGCTTCATTACTTTATGATAATGTTGTGATGGCTGTTGATGCGCGGGACTACACGATAGTCGAGCAAAATATTAGTAAAGCTAGCGCATTTATGCATTTTAATGGTGATGAGTGGAAATTGATTGTTCAACCCCAACGCAATCGAATCGCCCTCAGTGCAGAAAAAAATATGGTTAGAGTCCAAAAGGCGGGGGACTATAATCTTTCCGATAGAAAGCTGCGCTTTGAAAATGTTAGGGAGAGACTTCATAGTGAATTAAAAATGCTGGCCAAAAAAGCCAATGTGAAAATTGGTGATATTCCAAATGAAGAAGTACTCACTTCAGAACCACTGACTGAGCCCTTTGAAAAACATTCATCATTAAAAACGTGGCTGGATATTGGTAGCCAAGTCAAACAAAAATTAGATACTAAAATTCAAGAGTTAAAAAAAAATCGCCGGTTACTAGAGGAAAGTTTAATTGGTGTAACGGATATAGCAGAAAAAAAGAAAATAGAAAATGCCATTGAAATGAATAAAACTATTGTCTCAATGCAGAATAAACAATATGGCGAGCTTTTTTATCATTTGCGTGAAGTGGAATACAGTTGGTTATGGCAACGTATTAAAGAAAACCAAGGTATGAACGCAGTGGTTAAAATTAAAGAATTTGATCCTAATATGGGAATAAACTCACCTTATGCTTATCATTTAACAATTAATGAACGGTATGAAAATTTAATTTATCTGCACAAATTAACACGAAATATGCGGTTTAAAACTGAGTTTAGTAAGGGAATTAAGCAATATAAAGAAATTAACATACAGGATGTGAATGATAAAATACCTTCACAATTATTGAAAAAAATGTATGTAACAAACGAGTATACAGCGAGAGAACGAGGTGCACTGTATCGTGTCATTCAAGAAACCATGTACGCAGAATATATTACCAACGTACTGACTCAAACTGGAAAAATTAGTGAATTCTTCGCTGAATCTGGTAGTAAAACGAATCGATTAATTCCTCAAGATTTTTATTTATCATTAGTGAGAAGTGAATCAGGTGGGCGCTGCTATCCATTGGTAAGAGGTATGTCTGTGGGATTAGCGCGAGAAGGACACCTAGGTGCGGATAAACTCATAGGTAAACTATATATTGCCGCAGCCAATCCTGAGGGCCGTGATGCACTTTTATTGCAAGATTCTCTGAAAAGATTACATTCCAATGTGGAAGCGGTAGAAGCCTCCTTTTCTCATGGGATTATGGAGCTGAAAAAGATCCAAACTCTGTTGGAATTAAAGTCTGAAACCATGATGTTCGCTATCAATAGTAAAAGCCACTCAATGTTAGTGGGTAAAACTGTCAGTGGCGAACAAAGTACTTATTATTTTTATGATCCTAATTTTGGTCTTTTCTCATTTAAAAACAGTAAGCGACTATTTTCATCTTTAAACAAATTTTTTAAGGAAAAGAAAATGGCCGATTACTATTCAGCCTATGAAGTTGAGAATAAACCTGCATTTGAAGTGGTCTTTATTAATACAGATGAAATGGCAAAAGTACCTATTGGTAACTATCTAACGGTTAATGATTTAAGTAGCGAAGAGGAATTATCTGATTTAAGGGATAGGGGGAAAAAAGTCGACGCATTGATTTTTAAACAAAAAGAAATTATTGAAGATACGAGATTGAAAGCTTCATTAACGATATTAGATGCTCAGCAGTGGGGGGAGAAAATTAATGATGCCACACTAAAACTCTCAGCAGAAAAACAGCTTAATGAAAAATGGGTTCCACTGTTTTCAAGTGTGGAGCAAACATCAGATAACCTATATCGAATTAAATTTATCCATATTGAAAATCCGGATCTTACCCACTGGGTTGAGACTATGGACAAAACATTTATGGAGTTTCACCAATATTCTCTCGAGCAAATGAGGTTATTCAGTAAATATTATCGTTTTGAAGAAGATAAAATAAAAGCACAACTTAATGAGGCTGATGCTAACTCAGTTGATGGCTTGAATGTGGGCATTGCTGTCCAATCGATTATTCAGTGGATAGAAAATAAAAGCCGTAATGAAGCTTCAGAGAGAGAAAACTCACCGAATTTATTGTTAGCGCTAAAAATTCATACCTATGTTAATTATTCTATGATGGCATATGGCGCCGCCAATGATATGGCGAAAATCAATAAAATTATTAAAATCGGTTTAAAAACAGGACGTGAAATCACCGTAACGGAGATGAACAGTTTCTTTTCATCAATGGCAAAAACAGCGAATGAGGGGTTGGCGGTCATTTTTAGTGGGGCGCTAGTGGGGTTTGATATTTATGAATTATCAAATGCGGAAAGTGATCCTGAACGCATTATATTTGGTACTCAACTCGCTTTTGATTCTGCAAGTTTGGCCGCAGTCTCAGGTGGAATAGGGGTAGGTGCTGCCGGGTATGCGGGGGCGGCAACCGCATTAGGTGGTGCAAGTGTTCTTGTGGCAGGGATTGGGATCGGATTTATTGGTTTAGCACGCAATTTTGCGATTATCGGCGAAGATGCAAAAACCGTCGGTCTCTATTTTTCTAAGTTGGATAGCGCTTATAACGGTAATGGCTACGATTTTATGGTAGATAAAAAGTTACTGCTTCCTAAATTTGGCGCTGTATTTAATTCGCTTAACTTAAGAACTAACCAGATTCAATTTGATAGCCAATATATTTATCGAACAAGTTCAAGCTCTTCGGGTGGTGGACGCCATAACTATATATTTTGGGCAGGGAACTTCCCAACGATGGTTAAAGACCGAGAGCAAGCTATAAATATCCGCCAAGGTATTGGTTATCCATTAGCGATACATAAATTGGATTTTTTTGATGCCGATACTCTCATGCTGCCTGTTATTCCTAAGTCTTATATTAAATACAGTTATAATTTATGGCCCGGTTGTACATCGCGCCACGATAGTGGTTTTGATGTCATTCGTCGATTAGAGCAGAAGGATAATTTTGATTATGATTTCTATATATTCCCTAGCGAAAATACGATTACACAGATTTTCCATGAATATGTGGATACCCCAATTGATGTGATTTTAGATGAAAAAAATCGTACATTAATTGTTCCTCAATTAGCGAGGGAATGGCATGGGAAAATTGAATATAAAATAAAAGGCAATGGCGGAACGTATAAACTTAGCTTAAATCATGGGATTCGTATCAAATTAACGGATGATGTGCAGAATAATCAAAATTCGAAATGGATTATAGATGCCAGCCAACTGGAAAATAGCGCGATCAAAATACAGAATAATCAATTAATTGTTGGTGATATTAAAATCGATGTTGATGTTGACAGTATACAAGGCCAAATCATCGTCGTTAATAAATATAAAGAAGTGCAGAAAATTGATTTGTCATCGTCTCAGTCAACGATTTTAAGCGAAGATGAAAAATTATGGCAAGGCGATGAAAAAGATCTAGAACAACATTTGAATCATTATGCAGAGCAGCATAAAGCACATGGGCAATTTATTGTTATCGCTAATCACCAGTACAACGGTAAGGATGTGGGGCGTGCATTCTATGATGTAAGCAATCAGCGCTATATTTTTATCGATACTCTTGATACTAATAAACAGTACGCTATTCTAAGTACAGTGGTAGACGATATTGCATATTTCTACTTACCAACACAAAAGCAAATATGGGAAGTGGATATTGCGACTGGCGCTATCAGTTCTGAATATCAATTAGAAAATCCAAATAACCGACCGTTTGAAATCTTACAATTGTGGAAAGGTGATGGGCATATTTATTTTTCATGCAGATATACTGATACCAATGAGGTCGTTAATTTTCAAATCGAGAAAAATATTATTAAATTAATTAGCTTCGATGCAGATTCAACATTATTAGAGCGCTTAGCTCAAACTCCTACCCAGTTTTCAGGGATATCACCTCAGACGTTCCTACGAAATTATATGTTAAGTAGTACTTACAAAACTAACGATAAACAAGCTGTACAGATTGAAGCCGATTTAGGACAAGTAGTGGCTATTTCAGGTGTAGATAGTAATCAAGTTTTGCATCGTTATTGGTTAAGAGTGAGTGACAGCCTACTCATTAAGCCCAATTTGTCCTCCTCTCTTGGTTATGGAGAAACGCCGACCAATATCCGGTTACATCAGAGCCATTGGGCTATTCCACCTGATTTGGCATTAATGGGAAGCTTATTTGATGACAAAGGAACGGAAATTTTTTATTTTTACAGCCATAAAAATAAAGAACTGTATCGTCAAGAAGGTCCAGGGCAGGATATTTTAAATGTCACGAAACCAACGGCATGGCTTTTAAATACCCCGCATGGCTTACAAAATGCTGTCTTTTGGCAAGGTAATTTATTTATATCTAATATTGATGGTGTTGTTTGTCAAATTGATGATAAAGGAAAATACCATCCATCCGCATTAACTGAAAATTGGTTCAAAGATCGTGCAAATTGGTGGAAAGAATTGGGGGATCACTATTGCTGTAACACAATAACATTGATAGGGCTAAATAAAGGAAGCACCCAGAAAGTAATTCCTGCTTGGTCTATAAATGGAAAAGTGATTATTGCTCATGAATTATCATTAGAAAATAATATCCAGCTTTTAGGTTTAGATGCGGATAATTCAGGGGCGTTGATTTTCGATCCGACCACTCAAAAATTGTATCGCCAGCCATTTGCGATGGAGAATCAATTATCTTCCGCATTTGGACAAGGGCGAGAGCTTCTTGATGAGTCTGCATTACCAAACGTTGTTGATGTTTACCCGAGTTTGCAGTTCTCGAGTGTGAAAAATGTTGGTAATGGCTTGTTAATGTTTGCAAAAAGCGGTGAAATTCTGTATGTCGATATTTTAGCGAATGAAAACCAATCACAAAGCACTCATATCAGTTCTTCATTGATTATTCGTGGTGGCAAGCAAAATGATAGATTATCGCCCGCAATCATTCAGAATGTGGAAAACATCGTGCTGAGTGCTGGAGATGGGCAGGATACTTACAGGATTTCGAAAGAAGCATGGGCGTATTACCACTCTATTATTATCGATAATCATGCGCTTGATTCTCAGTTAGATACGCTAATTTTACCTGTCTCGGAGAGTGATGAATTGGTGATGAGCCAGCACGATGATGATTTAATTATCACCGATATGAGCCAAAATACCACTTTAGTGTTGAGGCAAGTTTTTGGTGATCAAAAACAAGCTCATCAGCATTTACAGTTACGTTTTGTCAATCAAACGCAAGGCGTAACATTGGAACAATTCATTCAGAATCACTCATTGAATTTAGCGATTGATCTGGCAGAAACGCATATTGAGCTTAAGGATTATCAGCGTATTGAAAGTGATGTTCATTTTTCGTTGTTGTCGGAACAGGCTGCAGGTTTTGCACAAAAAGATTCATTAGGAATGCCTAGAATGGATACCCAGTGGTTACCGAACATGACATTGCATAATGGTTTGTTAGGCCATTCATCCCAAGGATAACTCATAAAAATGTAAGCCAGCCTGAATTACATAGTCAGCTGGCTTACAGCTCACAAAATAGAAATGGGATTATTTATCTGAACTATCAAATTGTTATATATTTCTGGTGAGGGGAGTTTATAGAGGAACGTCGCAGTTAGTCATTCTTACCTATGCATTGTCTTAAGTAATTAATTGCCATTTTTGTGAATTAGCAGTGAGATTTTTACGATTTTCACCATAAAGTGAGTAAATTGCGGGGTGCAGATCGCAATTTTGGGCTATCTACATTTTCATCTCATTCAATTAACTCTATATTTTACTCCTCTTAAAAAACGATTAACAAAAATTACTCGAAAACTTAAATTGCTTCCGAGCTATGGAGTTAACATGGATGCTTCCGAATCTTTGACACCATCGGCTTCTCCAACCCCTTCAAATAAGCGTGGTTGGATTATCCTAGCGGTTGATATTGTAGTTTTACTTTTACTGTTGAAATTTTTGCCTTTTGATGACAAAGCAAATGCAGGACTGGCTTTAATGGTCTTCGTCGGCGTGCTTTGGTTAACAGAGGCTATTCACGTCACTATCACGGCATTATGTATTCCTTTACTGGCGGTTGGGCTGGGATTAATGGGAACCGGGGATGCATTAAAAGCTTTCGCTAACCCAATTATCTTTTTGTTCTTTGGTGGATTTGCGTTAGCAACTGCACTGCATATTCAAGGTCTTGACCGCCTAATAGCTAACCGCTTGTTGATGGCTGCTCGTGGGCGTTTATCGGTTGCAGTAATTTTGCTGTTCGGGGTGACCGCAGGGTTATCTATGTGGATCAGCAACACGGCAACTGCAGCAATGATGTTACCGCTGGTTTTAGGTATTCTTTCTAACCTTGATGTTCGCCATGAGCGCAATACATTTGTATTTGTGTTATTGGGGGTGGCTTATAGTGCCAGTATTGGTGGTTTAGGAACGATTGTCGGTAGCCCGCCGAATGCGATTGCCGCTTCTGCGCTTGGTTTAGATTTCTTATCATGGATGAAATACGGTATTCCAATCATGGTCGTTTTACTGCCAATGATGTTTGTTCTGATGTATATGATGCTTCGTCCGAACTTAAAACACCGTTTTGATATTGAATTAGAAAAAGTGGAATGGAATGGTAAACGTATTACCGCAATGGGCATTTTCTTGCTAGCGGTTGTTTGCTGGATCACCAGTACATTTATCAGCGAAGCTTTAGGTGGTGTGAAAGATTTAGATACCATCATCGCATTGAGCGCGGCAGTATTAATTGGTATTACGGGCGTGGCGAGCTGGTCACAAATCCAAAAAAATACCGAATGGGGCGTATTAATGCTGTTTGGTGGTGGTTTGACACTAAGCGCAATTTTAAGCTCATCTGGCGCAAGTAAAATCATGGCAGACTGGATGCAAATGACATTTGGTGAAAGCCATTGGTTTGTGATCATTCTTGCGGTGACAACCTTTATTATCATCCTGACGGAATTTACCAGTAATACAGCCAGTGCAGCACTGTTGGTTCCAATCTTTGCAACAGTTGCGGAAGCATTAGGTATGCCAGTCATGGCGTTAACCATGATTATCGGTATCGGTGCATCTTGTGCCTTTATGTTACCTGTCGCGACACCACCGAATGCGATTGTGTTTGGCTCGGGTTATATTCGACAAATTGAAATGGTACGTGTGGGTGCTGTATTGAACGTGGCATGTATCATTGTCATCTCTCTATTTGCTTGGTTCTTCTGGCTGTAATAGCAACCAGAAAACTCGACAAATAAATAGTACGGCCTCAGAGAATGAGGCCGTTTTTTATTTCTGATGCTGTTGATATGACAAGCATCTATTGGTTCTTCCCTAGCTGAAAGGCTCCTGATCTGAATATTGAAATCTCACTATTTCCACGCAGTGAGGAATTTCTGGTTTGAGTGAATCCTTTAATATCAATTATATTTTGCAGGCAAAGAGTGCATACTTTGCATAATGTTTGATGGCTTTCAAGAGGGCGGGTATTACCGAAAGTCGTGACGTCCTTGTCTGTCACAAGATGGTGTGCTTGTTGATGAAAAGTCTCGATTTTCGTATAACGACCTGCACTCAAAATACCGTCATGAAGGGGAGTAAAAATGGTGTTTGATGGATTGAAGTTGTGTTGTTTTGAAGAAGTGATAAAAGGGGCGTTTTGGTGATTGAAGCGATTAGCAAACAAGACAGGCTTTGCTAATGGAAAAGATGAGGATGATGAGGATTGGCTAGATGAATTTGAATTAACTAGCTTGATGACTCGTTGTTTTGGAGAGCGTCCCTCCATTTGGGTGACTTTCGCCCATATCATCTTGGCGATTTGGATGGTCAAACTCCGCTGACCATGGTTTTCATTGCTCAAGAAAAAATGATGCTCAATAGCCGTTGTTGAACGAATATTCCGACTGAGCAGAAAGGGTCTAGTTAGCATTATTGTATGAGTCATCTGTTATAAGTTCCTTGCTATTAAATGTCCTTAACGAGAATGACTATAACGCTAATTTTCTATTCTGAAGCTATCAAAAAATGAAAATGAACTATTAAAAAATTTAATTATATATAAATTTTTTGTTTTTCAATGCCAATGAATTATTTTCATTCTATATTTAATCTTAAAATTAAAACCATAGATGTTTTTTGTTATTAATTTAAAGTTGATGTGAAATAATCATATTTTAAATTATTCAGGATTTTATCATTAAATAAATGGAGTTATAGAAATGAAAAGTGATTTTTATTATTCACCTGTTTTTTTTTCTAAAAAAAATAGTATTAACCCTAGAGTGATATCTCAAGCATTACGCGATCTGGCGTTAAAATCCCCTTTGTGGTGGGGCTCATCAACTAAAGATACGCCAGCAAGTCGTGATATCAAGCTATTTAAGGAAAATACGATAGTGTTTTCTCATGCCAATACGATTAGCGCTGATGAAATGACTCATATGGGGAAATTACCCTCACAAGGTTTAGTCAAATTCACGCAAAAATCACCGAATACTTATGCTATTAATCCTATATCCAGTGCTTCACATCTTGACCCAGAGTTAACGGTGAATGCTTACTTTTTAGGTTATAACGGCGCTAATCAATCAAATATAAAACCAGCTTATATTGATATCCCTATACAGGCAGCTGAAAACAATTTTCTTTTCACTGGCTCTTTAACGGGATGCTCAGTTATCGTTACAAAACATAATGATACAACATATCGAGTGTACCATGATGGAAGAGTAAATAGTTCAGTGCTCTATGACAATGTGGTTATGGCATTTGATTTTCAAGATTACCAAGTTGCCGGTGCTGATGAAGGTCTTGCAATGGTTTATATGAAGTTTCATGAAGGTCGGTGGGCATTAATTTTACAGCGCCAACAATATGAGGCGGTGAATGGCATTCCTACTCCACAACGCCGAATACAAGATGAACCCGTTATCTTGCTATATCCGGATGAAGCATTTTATCAATCACGTTTAGATAAATTCAATCGATACCGTAGTGATGTACATAAAAAGTTAGTTGGTATTGCACAGGATTTTAATATTGATACGGAAAATACTAAAGATGGTATTTATGAGAGTGGTGATTTTTCATTGAAGCATCCAGCGATTCGTTCTTGGTTGAGTTTACAAGATAAAATTAAAAAACATATCAATATTGAGAAGGAAAAATTAGATATAAAAATAGAAATTGCGAGAAATGAAATTTTTGAATTACAGAATAAAGTCATACTTTCGAATAATGTTGCTCTAACAGATGAAGATGAAGTTAAAATAGATGAGTTAAAAGAAATAATTGAATTGAATGGACGCTTAAAAGAATTTTATAAACAAAAATATGATGTGGTTTTATCTGAAAGCTTATCTGTCGAACGTAGTTGGTTATGGTTGCAAATTAAAAACCATCATGGGAAAGATGCAGTTCTTAAAATAGATGAACAAAGTATTAAATCAGGTATTCAATCCGAATCTGTAAGTAATAGAGAAAAATACACAGTTCTATTAAATAATGATATATGGAATGGTCATGGTGATTTCAATCAAGGTGTTAAAAATTATAAAGAATTAAGCATCACTGGTTTTCATGATGAAATGTCAGCATCAAAAATGCGAGCGCTTTATATTCATGGAGAATTAAGTGTTAAAGAGCGTGGCGCATTGTCTCAATACATTCAGATTAAAGAACAGTCGGAATATGTGGCAAATATTTTAAACCACACGCTAAAAACAAATACCTTATTCCAAAATGGTGGAAGTATTTATCAACGCCTTGCTCCTCAAGATTTTTATTTACCATTAATGGGCGATCATGAAGGAGGTCGTTGTTATCCATTAGTGAGAGCGATGTCTGTTGCATTAGCTCAACATGATGATGTTAACGGTGCCAACGCGCTTTTCAATAAGCTGTTTATTGCCGCAGCATCACCGGAAGAAAAAAACGCAATCTTATTGAAAACATCACTGCAAAATTTACATTTTAATACGGAAGCTGTAGGTGCATCTTATTCAATTGGTTTACTTAATTTAAAGGATATAAAAAAACGAGTCATTGAATCTAATGGGACTCAGATGTATGCCTTAAATACTCAAAGTCATTCAATGTTAATAGGAAAAAAAGTTCATAATGGTGAGGTACGCTACTGTTTTTATGATCCTAACTTTGGGCTTTATATTTTTGATAACCCTAAAAAATTTTCTAAGTGTTTAGATGCTTTTTTGATTAAAGAGAAAATGGCATATAAGTATGATGCCTTAATGGAGAAATCTGAGCCTGTATTTGATCTCGTCTCTATTGATACTGAGCAAATGGCAAATGTGAATATTGGTACAGGAATAAGAGTGGAAGATTTAGTCTCTTCAACTGAGTTATCTGAGGTCATCCCACGACGTCAAGAAACAAGAGCTTTCATAGAGAACCAAAATTTATTAGCAAAAGATAGGCAAATCAAATCATCTTTGAATATTTTAAACGCAGAGCGATGGGGTAGCCGTTTAGAGTCATCACTAGATAAAATCACTCAAAAACACCCGTTAGATGAATATTGGCTACCTGTTCTTACGAGTACCGAGCGATTAGAGGATGGGCGATATAAAATTCAGTTCGTTCATAAAGGCGATGAGGAGGAGGCTCGTTGGATTGAAACTGATGACAAAACATTTTTTGAATTTAAAGAATATTTTAGTGAATCAATCGACTCTTTTAGCCAGCACTATGCGTTTAAGGATTTAGCGCTACAGCATGAGGATATCATAGGAGGGGGGACTGAAGCTGAACATGTTGATGGACTGAATTCTGCGATGGGGATTAAGGCTCTGATTGAATGGGCTGGAAATCGTAATCGCCAATCAGTGGCTTCAGGAAATCCATCTAACCTAGGTACCGCATTGAAAATTCACGCTTATGTGAGTTATACCATGATGGTTCATGGGGCTGCGAACGATATATCACGAGCCAGTCGATTGGCGAGTGCACTTTGGAAAGAAGGCGCAGAAATCATTAAAACCGAGATGAATAGTTTTTCATCATCGATTTTACGTACCGCTAATGAAGAGATGGGTACTGTTTTTCAGGGGGCTATGGTCGGGTTTGACATTTATGAACTCGCGAATGCAGAGAATGAACAACAGAGAACGGTCATCGGTACTCAGTTGGCGTTTGATTCAGCAGCGTTAAGTGCAAGCGCTGTGGGATATGGAGCTTCGCTATTAGGGGCTGAAACCGTTGCTGGTGTTGCTATGCCGTTAGCCGTGCCTTTAGCGGGTTTAGGGATTGGTATTACTGAGTTAGTCAAAATTAATGAGCATCATGCACAGGAAGCAATAGAGGTTGGTGTTATTTTTGGTCGATATAAAGAGCATTATCAGAATGCAGCTATTTATTATGATGAAGAAAAAAAATTATTAATGCCTACAGAAGGCATTGTGATTAAAGACATTAATTTTTTAAATGCAAACTTTAAGCTTGGTAGCCAATATATTTATCGTGGCGAAGAAAGAACATGGGTTTTCAAGCATAGTACTTTAAGTGATTTTCAATCAAGTCCACGAGCAGATATAAATAAAGATGAAGCGATTAATATTCGAGAAGCAGTGGGTATTTCACAAGATGAAGTGATATTTTATCCCAATAAGTCAAATACTATTGTGTTACCCGTAGTTCCTCAATGTTATCTAAGTTACAAATATACTTCTTTTTTTGGTAGTACAACCCGTGGTGATTATGGTTTCTCAGTGCTTAGAAAAATGGAAGAAAATTACCAGTTTTATTTTGACTATCTTTATTGTGGTCTAGAGTATGTCATATCAGAATTAACACCAGAATATGTTTTTACACCTATTTCGATTATTTTAGATTCAAGGAATAAACATTTAATTGTTCCTAATATGCCTAAATCGTGGCATGGCTATATAGAGCATATTATTACAGGGAATGGAGGGGAATATCAGATTTCAATGAACCATGGTGCTTCTTTAAGGCTAACGCAATCGCCATTCTCGGTGGATAAATCCACGTGGATTATCGATACAAGTAGTATTGATGATCATAAAGATCAGGTAATTAACGTTAATGATGATAATATCCAAATTGGTAATTCTGTTATTTATATTGATGGCACTGCTGCATCTAGTGTAATTCAAATTATTAATAGCAAACATGAGATTAGGGAAGTCAACTTTAAGAATAAAACAATAGATATTGTTCGCTTAAATGGAAAACAGTGGAACTCAAAGACACACTCTATTGACTCTTTTCTTAATGAGCTAGCAGAAAAAAATGAGTTGCATAAACAATATATTATTATTGATGATTATTCGGTTAGTGGGAATGATGTTGGAAGGGCGTTCTATGATGTTGCCGCTAAACACATGTTATATACCAACTCATTAAATAAAGAAAATCAATCTGCAATTTTAATCGCGACTATTGAAGATATCGCCTATTTTTATTCTAAAAATGAAAGTGTCATATGGTCAACTCATGTTAATAATGGTGATTTGTATGCTAGTTTTGAATTTCATAGATTTTTAGGTAACGATGCAAATATTGAGCGAATTTCAATAAAAAATAATTCAGTTATTGTTGAATTAACGAATAGAAAAAATGGGAGTGACGTGAATGTGGTTTATCATTTAGTGAAAAACCAACTAGAGTTAGTGAGTATTTCTGATGATTCCATCTTAATGGGGAGGCTGAATAAGCTCGACGTTATTATTCCATCTGAAAAACAAAAGTATTTCTTAAATCACGATTATTTAGTTAATGAAAACTATATTAGATTGAATCAGAATAATAAAAATACATTACCTACAATTGTCTCTCCAGTCAAATTATCGCCAAAACTAGCCTCAATTGTGATGATAAAAAATACTAATTATTTAGGCTTCCAGAGTATTTATTGGCTACGTACAAGTGATGGGGTAATCATAAAACCTAACTTAGCCAGACCTGATGATTATGATCAAAAGATGATAGAAAATATATCTCAGACAATGTATTGGATTTCGACTAACCCTGAAGAATTAGACTCTATGAATCGCAGGCTGGCGAATGGAGAGCCTTTCAGTCATGTATTAGATCCTGCTTATATGGGTTTTACAGATAAATCGACACTGTTAAATATTGAAGGGAGATTTAGGTTCGCAAACACAGAGCCAACATTAATAAAAATAGTTGGAGCTTGTTTTAATCAGTTTGATCCGCTTACCGACACGTGGAATTGGAAACCACCAACCGATCTGATATTGGTCGGTAGCCTATTCGATGAGAATGGCGGGGAAGTTTTTTTCTTTTATAGTAAAGAGTCCGAGACCATTTTTCGCCAAGAAGGGTTAGGGCAAAAAGATATTGATCTTAAAAATCCAACCGCTAAGCGATTAAGTTTTAGTGAAATAGACACGGTTTTTGATTGGAACGGAAATCTATTCGTTATTCACAAAAATGGAGTAGTAAAACAGCTTAATGCTAATGGCAGTGCGGATATCATTGCGATAAATAAAACCTGGTTTGAAGATGAATCATTTAATTGGCGTAATTTAAACGATTTTATTAATGAACCTAATCCAATCACACTGTTTGGTTTGAAAGGAAAAGATGGCAAGCAACCTTTATCCGCATGGTATTTTAAAGGAAAAGTCATTGTTAGTGAGTCCTTACCATCTGAGGATACATTACATTTTTTAGATTTTGATTCGAGTGAGGGTAGTGGGGTTATTTTTGATACAAAAACCAAAAAACTATATCAACAAACCGCAATTTCGAGTGCACTGTTAGCGGATATGTTTGATGACAATCAGTCTTTAAAGCCCTCCGAAAATTTACCAAAACTCATTGAATTATATCCAGATGTTTCTCTTGAAAATGTACGAAAAATAGGGAATGGGCTAATGTTGTCTTCTAGTGAGGGGCAACTTATTTTTCACTCGTTGTCGAAGAATGAACCGTTAGGCTCATCATTCATTATTAAAGGAACCAATAATGATGATATTCTCGCGCCAACACAGCTAAAAGACGTGCAGACATTGATTCTCAGTGGTGGGGAAGGTAAAGATACTTATCACTTGAAAATAGAGGATTGGCAAAATCATCAAGTCATTATTATCGATAACCAATCACAGGATGGCGAAATAGATCATCTTGTATTGCCGATAAAAATTGAGGGTAATTCCATTTTTGTTAATCGACTTAATGATGATTTAATTCTCACGGATTCCATTAATCAGACTTCATTAGTATTACATAATGTTTATGGTACAAACTCATTAGCTCACCAGCATTTGATGATTCATTTTGGCGATGGCGTTTTCAATATTAGTGAGCTTGCAAACGAGGTTACGTTTCACCGTGGTGCCATGTATTTATCAAGTTATTTTGAAGAGAAGCCGCAATGCAATGCAGATCTGGCATATTTAGCTGAGAGTTGCAGTCAGATAACACGTCCACATAATATGAGTTATCAGCCGAATGAAAAATTAGGGCGGAGTATATCAAGCTCAGACATAATACCAATCAGTACGCTGCAGTCTAAAATACACTAGATGACGTCAATCGTTGTCATATAAATGAAGAAACCCCCAATAGTTGGATAACTATTGGGGGTCTTTTTTAACTCATTAGTGATTAATGAGCTGCTGGTGGCTGGTTGTTATCAACGTGTTCTGGTGCCTTTGCAAAGCGGCGACGGATCACCACAAAGAATACCGGAACAAAGAAGATAGCCAATGATGTTGCTGCGAACATACCACCGAGTACACCTGTACCGACGGAGTTCTGTGCCGCAGAACCTGCACCATTACTGAATACCAGAGGGATAACACCCAGCATAAATGCCAATGATGTCATCAGGATTGGTCTTAGACGCATTTTAACGGCATCTAATGTTGCTTCAATCAATCCTTTACCTTCTTTCTCCATCAAGTCTTTGGCGAATTCAACAATCAAGATTGCGTTCTTCGCCGATAACCCAATGGTGGTTAACAGCCCTACCTTGAAGTAAACGTCGTTATCTAAGCCTCGGACGGAGGTGAAGAGTAACGCACCGATAACCCCAAGTGGCACCACTAACATAACTGAGAACGGTACAGACCAGCTTTCATACAGTGCAGCCAGACACAGGAATACAACAATCAGGGAAATCGCATACAGGGCAGGTGCCTGGTTACCAGACAAACGCTCTTGGTACGACATACCTGTCCACTCATAACCGATACCCGCAGGTAGGTTTTCTGTGGTCAGTTTTTCCATCATCAACATCGCAGCACCGGTACTTTGACCTTCTGTTGCTTGACCTTGAATGTTCATTGCTGGAACACCGTTATAACGCTCTAAACGTGGTGAACCGAATTTCCATGGGTCTTTGGATTCGTCCAAGAACGCTGAGAACGGTACCATTTTCCCTTGGTTATTACGAACATACAGGTTGCTGATATCTGACGGCAACATACGGCTTTCCGCGTCACCTTGTACGTAAACTTTCTTCACACGACCGCGGTCGATAAAGTCGTTAACGTATGAACCACCAAACACGGAGCTGAGGGTTGCGTTGATATCACTGATAGCAACACCTTGTGCCTGTGCTTTTTGTTGGTCAATATAGATTCGATACTGTGAGGTATCATCTTGACCATTTGGTCGTACACCTTGCAAAATTTCAGGGTGCTGTGCAGCAAGTCCGAGTAACTGATTACGTGCTGCCATCAGTTTTTCATGACCTAAGCCACCTTTATCGACCAGCTCAAAGTCAAAGCCGTTTGATGTCCCTAACTCAACAATTGCGGGTAAGTTAAAGGCATAAATGAAGGCGCCTTGTTTTTGGGATAGTGCTGCGTTTGCACGTGCAACAATCGCATCCACATGGTTTTCTTTCCCTTTACGTTCATCCCAGTTCTTAAGAACGACGAACGCCAGACCCATGTTTTGTCCTGCACCTGCAAAGCTGAAGCCACCAACGGTAAAGACAGACTCAACGTTTTTACCTTCATCTACTCTGAAGTAATTACTGACTTCATCCAAGATGACTTCGGTTTGTTCTTGAGTTGATCCTGGCGGTAACTGCACCATGGATAAGAACACCCCTTGGTCTTCTGCTGGCAAGAATGACGATGGCAGACGAACAAACATAAATGCCATGCCCACAACCAGTATCACGTAGATCACAAGGTAACGACCCGTGCCATTCAACATACGGCTTACGCTGTCTGTGTAATGGTGAGCTTGCTTTTCAAATACGCGGTTAAACCATCCAAAGAACCCTTTCGTGGAACCATGGCTGCCTTTTTCAATTGGCTTCAACATAGTTGCACACAGTGCAGGGGTCAGGATCATCGCCACTAATACCGATAGCAGCATCGATGAAACGATGGTGATAGAGAACTGACGGTAAATTGCCCCTGTAGACCCACCGAAGAAGGCCATTGGGATAAATACCGCAGACAGCACCATTGCAATACCGACCAGAGCACCTTGAATTTGGCCCATGGATTTTTTGGTCGCCTCTTTTGGTGGCAGACCTTCTTCTTGCATTACACGTTCAACGTTTTCAACAACAACGATGGCGTCATCCACGAGAAGACCGATGGCAAGTACCATCGCAAACATGGTTAAGGTGTTTATCGAGTAGCCAAAGGCCGACAAGATAGCAAAGGTACCTAACAGAACCACCGGTACGGCGATAGTTGGGATCAATGTTGCACGGATGTTCTGTAAGAACAGATACATAACCACAACAACCAGCATGATCGCTTCAACTAGCGTTTTAACTACCTCGTTAATCGAAATCTTAACGAATGGCGTTGTATCGTATGGGTAAACGACTTCTAACCCTTCAGGGAAGAACGGTTCCATCTCAGCTAAGGCTGCACGGACGTTATTCGCCGTATCCAGTGCGTTAGCGCCAGTTGCCAATTTAATACCGATACCTGCTGCTGGCATACCGTTAAAGCGCGCAACGGTACTGTAGTTTTCCGCACCGAGTTGAACGGTAGCGACATCTTTCAAACGAACTTGGGAACCGTCTTGGTTCACACGTAATAAAATGTTCGAAAACTCTTCTACGTTACTTAAACGGGTTTGAGCAATAATAGATACGTTCAAACGCTGACCGGCAACAGGAGGTGTTCCCCCTAACTGACCGGCGGCAACTTGGTTGTTTTGTACACGAATTGCATTAATGACATCCGAAGTTGCCATGTTGTACTTAACGAGTTGCTCTGGTTTTAACCAAATACGCATTGCATATTGGGTACCAAACAGCTGGGTTTCACCAACACCATTAACACGACTCAGTGGGTCCTTAATATTTGAACCTACGTAGTCGGCAATGTCGTATTGACCCATTGAACCGTCTTTAGAAATAAAGCCTGCAACCATTAAGAATGAGCTAGTGGACTTATCGACACTAATACCTTGTTGCTGTACTTCTTGAGGTAAAAGTGGCATTGCCAATTGCAGCTTATTCTGTACCTGTACTTGGGCGATATCGCCATCAGTACCTGCTTCAAAAGTCAGCGTGATGCTTGCTGAACCTGATGAATCACTGGTTGACGACATATACACCAAATTATCGATACCGTTCATGTTCTGTTCGATAACTTGGGTCACCGTATTTTGTACCGTTGATGCATCTGCACCAGGGTAGTTAGCTGAAATGGAAACAGCCGGCGGTGCAATCGTCGGATACTGAGCGACAGGTAACTTGATAATTGCCAGCAGACCTGCAAGCATGGTGATAATCGCGATTACCCATGCAAAAATTGGTCTATCTATAAAAAACTTAGGCATTAATCAATAGCTCCCTTATTTAGACGCGGTTTCAGGTTTTGCCTGAGTGTCTACAATGGATTGAGTTTCTAAGTTTGCTTGCTTCGGCACAACAACCATACCTGGCTTGATTTTCTGTAAGCCAATCACAATGACACGGTCGCCATCTTTCACGCCATCAGTGACTAACCAGTTGTTGCCAATCGCTTGTGCAGCTTTCACTTTACGCACTTCAACTTTGTTTTCAGCGCCAACAACCATCACTTGCGCATCACCTTGCGGAGTACGTGCAACACCTTGTTGTGGGACTAAAATCGCGTTTTCTTTCACACCATCTTCTAAAATAGCGCGAACAAACATACCTGGCATCAGCTCTTTGTTCGGGTTAGGGAATACGGCACGCATCGTGATGGAACCTGTGGTTTCATCAACAGTAACGTCAGAAAACTCTAATTGTCCTTTCTGTGCGTATTCTTGCCCGCCATTAATCACTAAGCTAACTGGCGCTTTGCCTGGCTCTTTTTGCAGTGCACCCTGTTCGATTTCATTTTTTAAGCGTAAGAAATCCTCACTCGACTGCGTCACATCCACGTAGATTGGATCTAATTGTTGAACGCGCATTAGTTCAGTTGTTTGACCCGCAGAAACTAATGCACCTTCCGTGACATTGGATTTACCCGTACGCCCACTAATTGGCGATGTCACTTTCGTGTAATTCAGATTAATACGTGCGGTTTCAACGGCTGCTTCCGCTGCTTTTACCGCAGCTAGAGACTGTGCATAGGTTGAATTCGCTTGGTCGTATTCTTGTTGACTAATGTAGTTGGTACCAAGCAGTGGCTTATAACGTTTAACAGTTAATGCGGCGAGATTAGCATTTGCTTGCGCTTTAGCTAATTCTGCTTTAGCACTATTGTACGTTGCTTGGAAAGGTGCCGGATCGATTTGATACAACGATACGCCAGCCTCAACATCGCTACCTTCTTTGTAGTTACGTTTTAGGATGATGCCACTTACTTGTGGGCGAACCTCTGCAATACGAAATGCAGATGTACGGCCAGGAAGTTCGGTCTTAATGGTCAGAGGTTCAGCTTTCAGCGTAACAATTCCTACATCAGGCGCCGGGCGTTCACCGCCACCTTTCTGTTCTTCGTTACAACCAGATAACGCTAAGCCGCCTGAAAGGACCAACAGAGCCAGAGGTAACACCCCTCTGTTTTTTCGCATAAGTTAACCTCAATTAATCGATATGAGTTCAAAACAAAATTAAGAAAAAAAGCAAATTATATGATTTATCACTATGCTATAGTACAAACATACACTAATGTATGTAAATCAGCTTTCGATAAAAACGGGCGTCAATGGCACGAAAAACTAAACAACAGGCTGAAGAAACCCGTCAGGAAATATTAGATGCAGCCATCAAAACATTTTCTGAACGAGGAGTAACAGCCACATCATTAGCCGATATAGCCAAAGCTGCGGGTGTTACCCGGGGTGCTATATATTGGCATTTTAAGAATAAGGTGGATCTGTTCCATCAAGCCTGTGAATTTAGCGATAATCAAATTACTCAAGCTGAGGATTATTATCGTTCGAAATATACCAATGATCCACTTTTAATACTAAGAGAATTGCTAATATATATTCTTACCGATTTTATTAGTACTCCTAAAAATCGCGCGTTAATGGAAATCTTTTTCTTAAAATGCGAATTAGTCGGAGAAATGGCATCTGTCGTTGATTTTAAGCGTGAAAACTATCTCGCAAGTGAACAGCGGATTATTAAAAATTTACGTGATTGTGTGGACGCGGGACAACTTCCAGCAGATTTAGATTTAGCGTGTAGCGCGGTTATGATCCGTGCACTGATGTCGGGATTACTCGAAAACTGGTTATTACAGCCAGAGCGTTTTATGATAGACGCACATACCACGACGTTAGTTGATACTTTATTAGAAACGCTTAAAAATAGCGTCTCACTGCGAGTCAAACCAACGCCAAACGAATAATCGGAGAAAACCATGTCATCCATTTTGATCATTGCGAATGGCGCGCCATACGGAAGTGAAATGTTGTTTAACTCTCTGCGCTTAGCCATCACGCTAAAAGAGCAACATCCGCAAACCGACCTAAAAATTTTCTTAATGTCTGATGCAGTTACTGCCGGGATCACAGCGCAAAAACCGAAAGAAGGGTATAACCTTCAGCAAATGCTAGAAATTTTAACCGCGCAAAATGTCCCTGTTAAATTATGCAAAACCTGCACTGATGCTCGAGGTATCAGTGAGCTGCCATTAATTGATGGTGTTGAAATTGGGACGCTGGTGGATTTAGCTGCATGGACATTAGCCGCTGAAAAAGTTCTCACCTTTTAATTTTATCGCCATAGATTAAAAAAGCTTTTTGAGAATTGGGCTGCGGTTTGTCAAAATTGCAGCTCAAATAGCAAGTTAGAACTCAGTATATTAGGTCTAAGTATATTAGAACTAAACAATTTAAGTGCTAGATAATAGTAGGATCACAGCGAGATATCATGGGCCCACTAATGCAATACAGAAAAGCGTGGTTATATTCAATTAGAATATTTTTGGCATTTGCCATCACCTTTTTCTCTTTTCAAATTTCCGCAGCAACAATGAGTAACCTTCCCAGCAAAAACGAGATAAAAACAGAGCTCAATTCGCTAAATAAAAAAAACAATGCAGGGCAAGAAGATAAACTCGCTATCGCCGATTTGGAAAAGTCATTAAATTATTATGATGAACTAGAAAAACTCGATCAGCGTTCAGATGAACTGCAAAAAAAATTAAGTCACTCCGGTGAAGAGTCAAAAAAAGCGGTTCAGGGTTTATTACAAATAAAAAATCAGAATGAAAATCCTGATATTAACTTTCAGCACCAAATTGAAAATAGCAGCCTGCAACAATTAGAGTCCATGTTGGCAACCCATTTGGATAATTTGCAAGCTGAGCAAAATGATCTCGCCACATACAACAGCCAACTGATCGGTTTGCAAACTCAACCGGAGCGCGCCCAAGCTATCATGTTGGACAATGCTCGAAGACTGCAAGAAATTCGCAACGAGCTTAACAGCACATTGACAGACTCCAGCAAGCTGCGCACCACACAAGTGAATATGCTGCAACTTGAGCAATACCTTCTACAGCAGCAAAACGAATTTCAAAAGCGTGTTCTCCAAGCTAATACGCAACTCCAAGATGTTTTGCAGAAACAGCGTGATTACACGGCGGCGTACATTGAGCAACTCGATGCCCGAATTCAGGTGATCCAAGACGCTATCAGCAAAGTGCGTCTCAGTGATTCTCAATCGACAGTACGTGAAGCACAAAATACCTCTACGGATGATGCGGTGCAGCAAAATCCGATTATTCAAAAAGAGGTGGAGATCAATAACAAGCTGAGCAACCGCTTGATTGAAGTGACTCAAGACGGCAACAAAATGGTGCAAAATGGCATCCGAGTAAAAACTTGGTTAGAACGCGCCACTCAATCAGAACGAAACTTAAAAGAGCAAATCAACGTATTACGCGGAAGCTTGCTGCTATCACGAATTCTTTTTCAGCAACAAATTGATTTACCCGCGGATATTCTCACCAAAAATTTGCCTGTCACCATCGCCGACCTACGTTTGGAGCAGTTTGATATAAACCAGCAGCGTGATGCGTTATACCAACCTACGGATTACATTAATAATCTAGAGCATGAGCAAGCGGTTAAAGTCGGAGAGCAAGAAAATGCCCGCTTGTTTACCCCAGAAGATAAAGCGGCGCTGGTAAAAATCCTGGATGTTCGCCGTGAATTATTGGATGAATTGAATTTACAATTAGGCGGGCAAATTTCCCAAGCCATTAATTTGCAACTGGATCAAAACCAATTATTGAGTGTAGTTAGCTCGCTTGAGCATACTTTGGCTCAGCAGATTTTCTGGGTAAACAGTAATAAACCAATGGATATTGAGTGGTTAAAAGCGTTCCCAGAAGCGGCCAAAAATCAACTAACTCACCTCGATTTTGATTTTTCATTATCGAGCCTGAAAAAAGGCTTGCTGAGCTCGCTGTGGGTGACGATTCCGTTGTTATTGGCGGCACTAATCTTTATCTGGTTGAACCGGAAAATCACTCAGCGTCTACATGATATTGATTTACGTTTATCCAGCCTGCGTAACGACAGCGTATTGAATACACCGTTGGCTCTGTTACTCACGTTGCTGCAAACCATCCCAATTTCATTAGTGGTTATCGCCATTGGTTACTGGTTCTTAAAAACCGGTAACCTGCAAGGGGAGTTTATTTGGTCTTATTTCTTGCAACTCGCGATTTTCTGGGCGCTATTTGAATTAACGTTCAGGGTATTAAAACCTCAAGGTATTGCAGAGAAACACTTTAATATTGAGCATGAAAATGCCCAGCGCATGCGCCGTCGCATGGTGCGTTTATCGGTACCGCTGATCCCGCTTATCTTCTTTTCCACCTATGGAATGATTAACCCGCTGAAGGTGTCTGAGGATGTGATTGGGCAGCTTGTGGTTTCTATCTGTTTATTATTATTGTGTATTTTTACCATTCCGTTCTGTAAGCAGGTTTGGAAGGAAACAGGTAGCCACTTAACGCGCTCGATTTTGATCACGTTACTGACATTCTCACCGCTAATTTTAATCGGTTTGATGATTGCGGGTTACTATTACACCACACTCCGTTTAGCCAACCGTTGGTTAGATAGCTTGTACCTGCTGGTGCTTTGGTACATTACGTATAATGTTTGCTTGCGAGGCTTAAGTTTAGGCGCGAGAAAACTGGCGTATAAGCGTGCGCTTGAGCGTCGAGCGCAGTCAAAACAGCAAGAAGAGACCGAAAACGAGCCTATCAAAGAGCCGCCAATGACCATTGAGTTGATTAGCCAGCAGTCTCTGCGCTTAACGACAATGGTGCTGTTTATTATCTTTGCATTTGCGTTTTACGCTATTTGGTCTGATTTTATTACGATTTTCTCCTTCCTCGATAGTGTCCAACTCTGGAGCTATACCGCAACATCAGCGGAAGGGGCGAATATCATGCAGCATGTGACTTTGGCCAACCTGATTTTAGCCGTAGTCATCGTGGTGGTGGCGTGGATCATGACGCGCAACTTACCTGGGTTATTGGAAGTGTTGGTGTTATCGCGCCTCAAACTGCGCCAAGGTTCCACCTATGCCATCACCACCATGTTGACCTATGTGATTGTCAGTATCGGGGCGATTGCTTCCCTTGGGATGATTGGGGTGACATGGAATCAGTTGCAATGGTTAGCCGCTGCCTTAACCGTTGGTCTTGGTTTTGGTTTACAGGAAATTTTTGCGAACTTCGTTTCGGGGATTATTTTACTGTTCGAAAGACCGATTCGCATTGGGGATACCGTCACCATCGGGACTTACTCGGGAACTATCAGTAAAATCCGTATTCGTGCGACAACCATTGTGGATTTCGATCGCAAAGAGGTGATCATCCCGAACAAGGCATTCGTGACGGAGCGTTTGATCAACTGGTCGCTCTCAGACACGGTTACTCGAATTACGGTCTCTTTAGGTGTTGCGTATGGCTCAGATCTGGAAAAAGTGAAACGCGTATTACTGCAAGCGGCAACCTCTAACAGCAAAGTGATGACGGACCCAGCGCCAGCGGCATACTTCTTAAGTTTTGGTGCTAGCACATTAGATCACGAATTACGTTTTTATGTACGCCAGATCGGTGAGCGTACCATCACCAGTGATGAAGTGAACCGTGAAATTGACCGGTTATGTCGTGAAAATGATATCAATATCGCTTTCAATCAATTGGAAGTGCATTTGCATAACAATCAGGGTGATGAAGTGCAGGAAGTGACAAAGATTATCAAAGACAAAGATAATGATAAAAATGGCGATGAAAAATAACCTGCGTTAATTGCCATTCTGACAGGCTGCTTCGGCGGCCTGTTTGTTGAGGTAATCCTGCTTAACTATCTCTAATGCTTTCAGGACGGTGTGGGTATCGACTTCAGCCGATTCTAACAAGTAAATTAAATCTACCGCGAGCTGGGTTTCGAGTGGTGCAGTGTCCAGTGTTTCCATTCACGATCCTCTAATCAAAAAATTGGTTTTCTTGGTGCTCGATGGCTTTTTCAATACGCATTAATGCTTGTCTACAACGGTATAAGCGCCCGGCTAATGCGGCGAGCTCTTTTTGGCACTGGTGCTGTAAATGTGAGTCAGTTAAGCCACTTAAATAGAGCTCTTTTTCGCTCACCATAGCCTGCAAACGGCGTTCATAATCTTGATGTTGTGATAAACGTTCATATAAATCAACCTGTTCCTTTTTCGTCCGAAAAGAATCTTCTTTTTCCCGTAATCCTTGAGTGGAGAGTTCGCGGGAAATAGCCTGCATTTGATGCACGATTTTTTCGGTTAAAAAGTTCACTTGCTGGGTATGGTTTAGCAAAACGCTATTACACAATTGCTGATACAAGGTATTGAGCTCTTTCTGGCAATCACCCAGTTTGGTGGATTTATGGCTAAATAGCTGCATATCAAATCGGGAGTGTGAAAACTCATGGTCTTTGATGGGGGCGACGCGCTCAGCTAACTCATCAATCTGCTTTTTCAATGCCTCTAACAGAGCCTGTGTTTTCATTTTTTATTCTCAATAAATGTGAAAAGTGGCGGAATATTGATATCCAACAATAAAACTTACAGCAAATAGACGGCTTCTTATTGCATTTTTATGGTAGTTTGCATAGATTCTACCCTTTCGTATTTACTATATTGGTTTTTATTATGACCGCTAAAGAGCAACAACTGCAATTAATTAAAGAAAGTATCGCGACTATCCCTAACTATCCAAAAGAGGGTGTACTGTTTCGTGATATTACCACACTGTTAAATGACCCGGCGGCTTATCAAGCGACAATCGATATGCTGGTTGAGCATTATCAAAACAAAGGTGTGACCAAAATTGTTGGTACTGAAGCCCGTGGTTTCCTGTTCGGCGCTCCTGTTGCATTACGCTTAGGCGTAGGTTTTGTGCCTGTACGTAAAAAAGGCAAATTACCGCGTGAAGTTTTAAGTATGACGTATGATCTGGAATACGGCACCGACACACTGGAAATCCACAAAGACAGCATTACCGCACAAGACAACGTACTGGTGGTGGATGACCTATTAGCAACCGGTGGTACTGTCGAAGCGACCGTGAAAATGATCAAACAGCTAGGCGCAAAAGTGGTGGATGCTGCTTTCGTTATTGGACTGCCAGATTTAGGCGGTGTTGAGCGTTTAGCAAAAGAAGGCGTTACTTCCTATAGTCTTGTTGAGTTCCCAGGTCACTAATCTGCTCCGCACTCTTCTTACTATTTTTACTGCGGTCTCGCCCAATGGGTTGAGGCTGTGGTAGCATGGTACTATTATTATATTTATCAATGTCCCATGTTGAATAACAGTGGAATCCATGAGCTATCAGGTACTTGCCCGTAAGTGGCGCCCCCAAAAATTTTCAGACGTTGTTGGTCAGCAGCATGTGTTGACAGCACTTGCTAATGGGCTTGAGCACCAACGGCTTCATCACGCTTATCTTTTCTCGGGTACCCGCGGCGTCGGGAAAACCACGATCGCCCGCTTGTTTGCCAAAGGGTTAAACTGCGAAACGGGGATCACGGCAACACCTTGCGGAAAATGCGCCAACTGTTTGGAAATTGAACAGGGGCGATTTGTTGACCTGATTGAGATTGACGCGGCATCACGCACTAAAGTTGAAGATACGCGAGAATTACTGGATAACGTCCAGTATGCACCAGCGCGTGGTCGCTTTAAAGTCTATCTTATTGACGAAGTTCACATGTTGTCGCGCCACAGTTTTAATGCGTTGCTTAAAACACTGGAAGAACCACCGGAACACGTCAAATTTTTACTGGCAACGACCGATCCACAAAAACTGCCTGTCACGATTTTATCCCGCTGCTTACAGTTCCATCTAAAAGCGTTGGATGTTCCACAAATCAGTGAACAGCTTGAGTTGATCCTAAACGCGGAAAATATTGAGCACGATACTCGCGCTCGTCAGTTGATTGCCCGCGCCGCAGACGGTAGTTTGCGTGATGCATTGAGCTTGACTGACCAAGCAATTGCCATGGGGCAAGGTAAGGTCACTGCGGATGTGGTGAGCCAAATGCTGGGTACCTTAGATGATGAGCAACCGCTCGCCATTATTGAAGCTTTAGTTCGTGCCGATGGTCTTGGTGTGATGGCCCAAGTCGAGCAAGCGGCTTCCCGTGGAGCTGATTGGGAAAACTTACTGGTTGAAATTCTCTCTCAGCTTCATCGCATTGCGATGATCCAACTACTGCCTGCGGAACAAGAAACCGATCCGTCATCGACGGAAGGGCGTCTAAGACAAGTGGCTCGATTAATTTCTCCAGCGGATCTTCAACTTTTCTACCAAACCTTGCTGATGGGGCGCAAAGAACTGACATTCGCGCCAGAAAGACGTATGGGCGTGGAAATGGCTCTACTAAGAGCGCTAGCCTTCCACCCAAAGAGCATTATTGAAGAAGTGGAATTGCCGCCGAAATTAGTTTCAAACGCGTCGGCTTCCACTTTTCAGCCAGAGCCAGCACCATCAACGGTAAGACGCCCAGCCCCGCAGCCTGCGAGCGCAGAGAACTTACCGGAAAATAGCCCAACATTGCAGCTATTAAAAGCCAGACAGGCACTACAAACGCCACAAAGTGAGGATCCGAGTCCAAAAAAGACTCATCCGGTGACGTCCGAAAGGGCTAAGCCGGCGGTTTCAGCACTTGAACGGCTGGCCGCGGTAACCAGCAAACATCAGCAAAATGTGATGGAAAAAGCGTCACAGAAGACCAAGCCTGCGAAGCCGAAGCCTTACCAGTGGAAGCCGCAAAATGGTGAAGTTCTTGATGCAAAAGACACAGTGACAACGCCAACGGAAATCAAAGAGGCGTTGGAATATGAAAAAACCCCTGAATTAGCAATAAAAATCACCGAAGAAGGGCGCGAGCGTGATAGTTGGTCGGGGGAAATCGCGCAATTAAATATTCCGAAGCTAGTTGAACAATTGGCTTTGAATTCATATAAAGAAGAATTGGACGAGTCGCAAATTGTATTGCACTTGCGCTCCGCTCAACGCCATCTTGATAAACCTAACGCCCTAAAAGCGTTGCAAGACGCGTTGAGTGAACATTATGGTCGCCCTGTTGAACTGAAAATCGTTCACGATGATAATACGGCGGTGAAAACGCCGCTGGAATGGCGTCAGGCGATTTATGAAGAGAAACTGGCGCAAGCCCGTCAGTCTATTATTGCGGATAAAACAATTCAAAAATTGCGCGCCATGTTTGATGCGCAATTGGATGAAGAGAGTATTCGCCCCGTTTAACGCTACAGTTGCGAATCTGTAGCCTCAGTTGTGAGAGAAAACTATGTTTGGTAAAGGTGGATTGGGTAACCTGATGAAACAGGCCCAGCAAATGCAAGATAAAATGCAGAAAGTTCAGGAAGAAATCGCTCAACTCGAAGCTACTGGCGAATCTGGTGCTGGCTTAGTCAAAGTGACCATCAACGGTTCACATAACTGCCGTCGTGTTGAAATCGATCCTAGCCTGTTAGAAGACGACAAAGATATGCTGGAAGACTTGATTGCTGCGGCATTCAACGACGCAGCTCGTCGTATCGAAGAAACGCAAAAAGAAAAAATGGCTAGCGTATCTAGCGGTATGCAACTGCCACCAGGCTTTAAGATGCCATTCTAATGCAAACGAGTCCGCTTCTTGAATCATTGATGGAAGCGCTGCGCTGTCTCCCCGGTGTGGGACCCAAGTCAGCGCAGCGAATGGCTTTCCAACTTCTGCAACGTGACCGTAGTGGCGGAATGCGTTTGGCTCAGTCTCTGACTCGTGCAATGTCCGAAATCGGGCATTGCCGCGATTGCCGCACATTTACTGAGCAAGACACCTGCAATATCTGCGATAACCCGCGCCGTCAGCAAAATGGGCTGATTTGCGTGGTGGAAAGCCCCGCAGATATTTACGCTATCGAGCAAACTGGTCAATTCTCAGGTCGCTATTTCGTACTCATGGGGCATCTGTCACCATTAGATGGCATTGGACCGATGGATATCGGGCTAGATAGGCTCGAAGAGCGACTGGCATCGGAAAACATCACTGAAGTGATTTTGGCGACCAACCCGACAGTAGAGGGGGAGGCGACGGCAAACTATATTGGGCAGATGTGCGCGCAGTATGGGGTGGCGGCGAGCCGGATTGCGCATGGGGTGCCTGTCGGCGGGGAGTTAGAGATGGTTGATAGCACGACGCTTTCTCATTCGTTGTCAGGCCGCTCGAAGTTGTAGCATCCTCGTCATATTTCAAATTGTAGGGGTGTTGGCTGCACAACCTCACCCTAGTCACATACTTCAGTATGCTCCTAGGGATAAGCTTGCTTGCCGCCTACCTACAACTTTGAACTATTTAGAGGAAGGTAGGTAGCTACCTTATAAAAGCAAAACCCTCAAACCAAAACTCTCGTAGCCTTCCATAATTTCCTTTCGTTCATATTAATTTGGCTGCTAATTTGTGGTTAGTGGTTGAATTCTATTTTTTTGTCCCCAAATTAGTTTCCATCGATAAGTCAAAACTAACTATTAGATTGATGATATAGAGGCGATTAATGAGTATGAAAGGACAAGAAACTCGTGGGTTTCAATCAGAAGTCAAACAACTGCTACAGTTGATGATCCACTCTCTTTACTCAAACAAAGAAATTTTTCTGCGTGAGCTCATTTCCAACGCATCCGATGCGGCGGATAAACTGCGTTTTCGTGCATTATCTAAGCCTGAACTGTATGAGAATGATGGCGAACTGCGTGTGCGTATTAGCGCAGACAAAGACAAAGGTACTCTAACTATCAGTGACAATGGCATCGGTATGAGCCGTGAAGAAGTCATTGAAAACTTAGGTACTATCGCTAAATCAGGCACCAAATCATTCTTAGAATCATTAGGCAGTGACCAAGTCAAAGATAGCCAAATGATCGGCCAATTCGGTGTGGGCTTCTACTCCGCATTTATCGTTGCCGATAAAGTCACCGTACGCAGCCGCGCAGCGGGTGCTGATGCGAGCGAAGGGGTATTCTGGGAATCTGCTGGCGAAGGTGAATACACTATCGCAGATATCGAAAAAGCCGATCGCGGAACCGAAATTACCCTGCATTTACGTGATGATGAAAAAGAGTTTCTAGATAACTGGCGTTTACGTTCTGTTATCAGCAAGTATTCTGACCATATTGCTCTGCCTGTTGAAATCGAAGAGAAAAACGAAGAAGACGGCACCGTTACTTGGGAAAAAATCAACCAAGCGAAAGCACTGTGGACGCGCAGCAAATCTGAAATTTCAGACGAAGAATATATTGAGTTCTACAAGCATATCTCCCACGACTACGCAGATCCGTTAACGTGGGCACATAACCGTGTGGAAGGGAAACAGGAATATACCAGTCTGCTGTATATTCCATCTCAAGCCCCATTTGATTTGTGGAACCGCGACCAGCGCCACGGTTTAAAACTGTATGTTCAACGCGTCTTTATTATGGATGATGCTGAGCAGTTTATGCCTAATTACCTGCGCTTCGTTCGTGGGGTATTGGATTCCAACGATTTACCGTTGAACGTTTCCCGTGAAATTCTGCAAGATAGCGCATTGACGCGTAACTTACGCAGCGCACTGACAAAACGTGTTCTGCAAACACTGGAAAAACTGGCGAAAAATGACGCAGAGAAATACCAAACTTTCTGGCAGCAATTCGGTCTGGTTATGAAAGAAGGTCCTGCGGAAGATATGGGCAACGGTGAGGCGATTGCAAAACTGCTGCGCTTTGCAACCACCCATAACGACAGTAGCGTACAAAATGTTTCGCTGGAAGATTACGTAAGCCGCATGGTGGAAGGTCAGGATAAGATTTACTTTATTACTGCCGATAGCTACGCTGCCGCGAAAAGCAGCCCGCATTTAGAGCTGTTCCGTAAGAAAGGCATTGAGGTTCTGCTGTTATCTGATCGCATTGACGAATGGATGATGAACTACCTCTCTGAGTTTGATGGCAAACAGTTCCAATCTGTGAGCAAAGCTGATGAATCGTTAGACAAGTTAGCGGATGAAAACAAGGCTGAGCAAGAAGAAGCCGAGAAGCAGTTAGAGCCATTTGTTGAGCGCGTAAAAACCTTCTTGGGTGACCGTGTGAAAGAGGTGAAACTGACTCATCGTTTAACCGATACACCAGCCATTGTGACCACCGATGCGGACGAAATGAGTACCCAAATGGCGAAATTATTCGCGGCTGCGGGTCAAGCGGCGCCAGAAGTGAAATATAACTTCGAGCTGAACCCGAGCCATGCATTGGTGAAAAAAGCGTCTGAAGTGGAAGATGAAAGCGTGTTTGCAGATTGGGTGGATGTACTACTCGACCAAGCCTTGCTGGCAGAACGCGGTACGCTGGAAGATCCAAACTTATTCATTAAAAAAATCAACGAATTACTTTTAAAGTAGTCCATTAAGGTGTTTTCGTTTTCGAACATAAACCACGTAAAAAAGCGATTTTTTGCGTGGTTTTTTTCTTTTGCGAAAAAAGATAAATGGGAAAACGTTTACGTGTCTTCTTGAGTCAGATGCCATGCTAATGGTATGGTAGAGCGTTTTCTTTTCAAATTATAAAAAACTAAATAGCAAGGGGTTTACGCAATGCGTATCATTCTGCTTGGCGCTCCAGGCGCTGGTAAGGGCACTCAAGCTCAATTTATTATGGAGAAGTTTGGGATCCCTCAGATTTCAACTGGCGACATGTTACGTGCCGCTGTAAAATCAGGGAGCGAATTAGGTTTACAAGCTAAAGAGCTGATGGATAACGGCAAATTAGTGACTGATGAACTGGTTATCGCATTAGTGAAAGAGCGCATCAAACAAGATGACTGTCGCAATGGCTTCTTGTTGGATGGGTTCCCGCGTACCATTCCTCAAGCGGATGCAATGAAAGAAGCAGGCATCAACGTTGATTACGTTTTAGAATTCGATGTTCCTGACGAAATCATTGTTGAGCGTATCATTGGTCGCCGTGTTCACGCACCATCAGGTCGCGTATACCACGTCACTTTCAACCCACCTAAAGTTGAAAACAAAGATGACGTAACTGGCGATGAATTAACTATCCGTAAAGACGACCAAGAAGACACGGTTCGTAAACGTTTGGTTGAATATCATGCACTGACAGCGCCATTAATCGCTTACTATCAAAATGAAGCGAAAGCGAGCAGCACTCAGTACTTCAAGTTAGACGGTACTCGCAAAGTGACTGAAGTGAGCGCAGAGTTAGCAAAAATTTTAGGCTAATTTTTCTGAGCGTAATCTAAATAGATTCAAATAAACAAGGCAGCGCAAAAACGCTGCCTGAGGTTGTTGACAAAGCAGGATAAAAGCGTGGTTTTTCCTGCTTTGTGTTATCAGCCGAAAATCACTAAATTGATTTTCCTTGTTAATTTTACAACCCAAAAAAGCCATTTCCAAACCTAGTGGGTTTGGAAATGGACTGAGGCAGCGTTAATCGCTGCCTTTCTTTTTGTGCCACAAGTTGGCAAAATTAGTTATTAAAACCTGTTATTGTTGGGAATAATTATCAATTAGGAGCTGTTCTAATGTTAGAAAAAAAATATGGAATTCTATTGGTAAATTTGGGAACGCCCGATGCCCCAACAACAGCAGCCGTTAAACGCTATTTAGCTGAATTCTTAACTGACCCGCGTGTTATCGATGTTTCACCATTGATTTGGAAACCTATTTTACATGGTGCTATTTTGCCAATCCGCGCTTCCAAAGTGGCAAAACTTTATGGCTCAATTTGGATGGATGAAGGTTCGCCATTATTGGTTTATTCACAGCGCCAGAAAGAAAAATTATCTGCATTTTTTCCTAATACGCCGATTGAGCTGGGAATGACTTATGGCTCGCCGTCAATAAAGAGTGCTATCGACAACTTGATTGCACAAGATGTGACGGAATTAGTGGTTTTACCGCTGTATCCGCAATATTCATGCACCACTACCGCCGCCGTTTATGAAGCTATCACACGTGCTTTTAAACCTATGCGGACTATCCCGTCAGTGCAGTTTATTCGTAGCTATGCGACGCACCCAGCGTATATTCAAGCCTTAGCGGAATCTATTGAAGCCAGTTTTACGGAACATGGTGAGCCGGATAGGTTGATCCTCTCTTTCCACGGTATCCCGCAGCGTTACTGCGATTCAGGGGATATTTATGATAAAGAGTGTGAGCAAACCACAGAATTATTAAAGCAGGCCCTGAAATTTCCAAGTGACCGAGTGTTAATGACTTACCAATCTCGATTTGGTCGTGAACCGTGGTTAAGCCCATACACGGATCAGACGATGAAAAAGTTACCGTCAGAGGGGGTTAAGTCAGTTCAAGTGGTTTGCCCTGGTTTTTCGGTGGACTGTTTAGAAACCTTAGAAGAAATTAGCGAACAAAATAAAGAATTTTTCTTACATAATGGTGGTGAGCAATATCGTTATATTCCTGCACTGAATGACAGCGATATCAGCATCAATATGATTCAGTTAATTCTGAAAAATCACTTAGAAAGAGTGATTTGATAGGTAATTTCATAAAGAAGGTTAATGGTTATATCCAAAACTTAAATTTTGACTATAATTATGACCTCAATATTCAATGGTTCAATTTAGAGTGCGTTGTTTGGAATTAACATGACTGAAAAAACCAATTTATCTCCAGAATTAAAAAAACAGCTAGAGCAAGATCCGCAATATAAATTGCAGCACAATGATGAGATCGATCTCATGGCGCTGGTAGCGGTTCTGTTCAAGAATAAATTATTGATTATTATAGCAACAGTCATTGTTACCGCATTGAGTATTGGGGTTGTCAAAATGTTACCTCAGAAGTGGACGAGTGAAGCGGTTATTATTCCGCCAACGTCTGAAGAGGTAAAAGAAGTTAATGAATTTTCAGCGCGCTTAAATGCATTAGGCATGGAAATTGACTTGGGTTCTCAGCGTATTTATAACGAATTTATCGTTCAATACCGTTCTAAAGTTAACCAAGAAGCCTACGTTAAAAGCACCGATTATTTTAAAACACAGCTCGAGAAACTCGATAATAAAAACGATCCGCTTGAGGTTCAACGTTTAGTGAATCGCATCATCGCGGATTCGATTAAATTGAAATATAACGGTAAAGAAAAAGACAGCGACGATAGCGACGTCGTTCTGTCATTTACCGCACCAACAGCGGTTGAAGCCCAAGATTTAATGGATGGGTATATTCGTTATACGGCGAGCCAAGTCCGTAAAAAAATGAAAACGGATGTGGATAATGCGATTGCACGCCAACTGATTTATAGTGTTGAAGCATTAAAACAAGATACTAACAAAATCCAGATTGCTTATGATGTCAAAATTGAGCGTTTAAAACGTGCTATTACTATTGCGAAAGCCGCTGGAATTGCACGTCCAATCGCAAGGGACTCTGTTGCCATCAATGATGACCCTGATTACCCAATTGCATTAGGTTCTGAAGCGTTGGAAGAGAAACTGGGCATCGAATTAAAAAACCGTGATTTAGCGTTAATCAGTGAGAAACTGCAAAATGCGCAAGTGTACATTGATAATTTAAACTCATTGACGACCACTGAGTTAGAGTTTGAACCCGTCAGATTTATCATGACTCCAGATTTACCGATTGCGAAAGATTCACCTAAATCGATGCTGATTGTCGCATTAGGCGCTATTCTTGGCTTTATTATGAGCTGTGCGTTTGTGCTAGGTCGTGACCTATACCGTAACTATAATCAGCAAAATACTCGCCGTAAGTAATCACTCTAAAGCGTTATAAATACCTAACCGGCACCTTTTTATCGAAGGGTGCCGGTTTTGTTTTATCGTGTTAGAATACGGAAATGTTCCTTTTTTAATGTTCCCAATATGAAATTCCCCGGTCAACGTAAATCTAAACATTACTTTCCCGTCTCTCTCAGAGATCCTCTTTTACAACCGATGAAAGAGATGCTCTCTGATGATGAAAACTGCAAATCGTATATTGTGGGTATCGACCAAACACTCGTCGATATTGAAGCCAAAATTGATGATGAATTTATTGAACGTTATCAATTAAGTAAAGGTCACTCTTTAGTCATCGAAGATGATGCGGCTGAAGCGCTCTACAAAGAGCTCACCGATAAGAAGCTAATCACCCATGAGTTTGCAGGCGGTACAATAGGGAATACGCTCCACAATTACTCTGTCTTAGCCGATGACCGCTCCGTCTTATTGGGCACGATGTGCAACAATATTCAGATTGGTAGTTATGCTTATCGCTACCTTTGCCATACTTCAAGCCGTATGGATCTAAACTACTTACAAGGGGTAGATGGCCCTATCGGGCGCTGTTTTACGCTTGTCACTGATAACGGTGAACGTACGTTTGCTATTAGCCCAGGGCATATGAACCGCTTACACCCCGATAGCATTCCTGAAGAGATTATTGCAGGCGCATCAGCGCTGGTATTAACGGCTTATTTAGTGCGTTGTAAGCCGGGGGAAACCATGCCGGATGCGACGATGCAAGCTATCCATTATGCGAAAAAACATAATGTTCCCGTGGTACTGACATTGGGAACCAAGTTTGTTATCGCTCAAGATCCACAATTCTGGCGTGATTTCCTTAAAGAAAATGTCTCAGTGGTCGCCATGAACGAAGATGAGGCCTTGGAATTAACTGGCTTTAGCGATCCTCTATTGGCATCCAATATGGCATTGGATTGGGTTGACCTTGTTTTATGTACAGCGGGGCCTTCAGGGCTGTATATGGCTGGCTTTACGGAAGAAGAATATAAACGTAAAACGCAGCATCCATTACTGCCGGGAGCTATTGCTGAATTTAACCTGTATGAATTTAGCCGTGCGATGCGTATGCAAGATTGCAAACAACCTCGTCGAATTTTCTCTCATATTGAACCTTATATGGGCGGTCCAGAAAAAATCATGAACACCAATGGCGCGGGTGATGGGGCGTTATCTGCGTTACTGCATGATATTACGGCTAACTCTTATCACCGTTCAAATGTGCCGAATTCCAGTAAGCACGAACGCCAATATCTCACATACTCCTCACTGGCGCAGGTGTGTAAGTATGCGAACCGTGTGAGTTATCAAGTGCTTTCTCAGCATTCACCGCGCTTAACTCGCGGGCTACCAGAAAAAGAAGATAGCTTAGAAGAGTCCTATTGGGATCGCTAACTTGACGTTGGTAGTTAGAAATAAATAACACAGAAATAAAAAACACCTCGAATGAGGTGTTTTTGTTTTTATCATGATGAGAACTATTAAGCTTCTTTGGCGATCCCCGCAGGGTGCTCAGCTTTAACCGCCTCAACGGCTTTTTCATCTTCTTGTTCATAGCGCATAGCTTGTGGAACAGAGATTTTAATCGCAATAAATACCGCTAAGAAACCACCCACTAATTTACCTAACAGGATTGGTAGCACCAATGTTGGTTGGAAGTTTGCGGTAAAGGCTAAGTGGTCGCCAATTGTCGCTTGAGCACAGACTCCAAAGGCCACGCACAATACTTTATCCCTTGCACGCATTTCTTTGAATAAGTGGTAAGTTGCAATGATATTTGCCATCACCATGATGAAACCCAGTGAACCCGTATCGCTCAGCTTTAATCGACGGCTGAGTGCGCTGACTAACGGTTTGCAGTAGCGTTGGAACAGGTAGCAGATAGGGAATGTACCTGCGAGCATGATCCCGATATAACCTGCAATCTCGATCGCACGGAATAACTCATTTTGATCGGCAAATAACGGATCGAATCCCCAAGCCCCAAAGACTTTACTAAATACGCCTGTAAAATGTTCCACAATGGAGAAGGCTAATACTAATTTTACGAATGCATCCATGATCTTACCGAAGATCAAAAAGCCTGTAACCATTAGCATTGGACGATATTTTAAGCCCGCTGCCAGCAAGAAACAGAAAACGAATAGCGGCATTAAATATTGCAGCATCGTCAAGAAATCAAGGGTGAGTTGATGCGTGGCGGGGGAGTTCGTCGAAATAATATCGCGAACCGGGATATTATTGAGTGTGATCAACAGCAATGAAGCCAGTACCCCGAATGGGATTGAGATCAATCCTGCCATTGCCCCTAAGGCTAAATATTTGTGATCTTTACGGTTCAACATCGTTAAACCAACAGGGATCAGATAAACAATGGTTGCACCAGAGGTATAACCGATCAACATCGCGGTGATCCACATATCACGATTCGTGGTTAAGGCATCGGCTAACTGATATCCGCCCATATCCACAGCGATAATAGACAGCGCTGCAATGGAGACATCTGAGCCTACTGAGCTAAATACTGGCCCTAAGATGTAAGATATTAATTGTGAAAGTAGTGGAACGGCTGCCATGATCCCAGCTTGAGCGAGAAACACGGGACCAATAGAAAAAATACCGTTTACAAACTCTTTTCCGAGGTCGCTGGCAGGCCTGACAATCGATGCAACGGCACCAATCACGGCACCGCACATGATTAAGTAGATAATATAGTTTCCGAATTCGGCCATAGTAGGGTTTCCTTTCTTTTTTATTGTTGGAAGAATTAATTTCTGAGCTGGCGAGAACGGGCAATAATGTCGCGATACTGTTCCATTACGCCTTGCATGTTGGTTCCATCAGGGCGTGTGACGCTAGTATTGCGTCGTATCGCCATTTCATGGCTTATTCCCAAACCTTTACGAGCAAGCAAGGCAGCCCCGAGTGCTGTGACTTCACGATTTGCTGGTGCTTCAATATTTTTTTGTAATAAATTAGCTAAAAACTGCTTAAAGTACTGATTTGACGATAACCCTCCATCGACTGAAATGGACTGACCTAATGGAGAGATTTTCTCCATTGCGAAAATAACTTCGGCGGAGCGGGCGGCTATTCCTTCTAAGACTGACTGCATCATATCTTTCTTATCGGTATCTAATGAGAGTCCTGCCCATAGGCCAGCAGCGCTGCGATCCCAATAAGGGCAACCTAAACCTGAGAGCGCAGGCACAAATGCTAAGCCACGTTTAATCGCGGATTCATCGCGAAAATCTGAAAGCTCATCAAAATCCTCAAATAGACCGATTTTACGTGCCCAGTTGATTGCTGAGGCGGCGTTATACACGCCACCATCTAAACCAAAAACAGGGGCTTCTCCTGGAAATTTCCAGCAAAGTGTGGGTAATAATCCGCTTTGATGAGTTTGTGGGATATCGCTTCCCGTCAAGGCTTGCAAAAATGCGCCAGTACCAAAGGTAATTTTGGCATCCCCTTTTTGGCGACAACCATGACCAAAGGTTCCTGCAAATTGGTCGACAATAATCGCGGTGACTGGCGTGAGATGCCCGTCGAGATTGACGGCGCCAAAGTCACCAATATTGTCGCGCAGTGGTGGCAAGCAGTGGATTGGTACACCAAAAATCTCACACAGCTGTGGATCCCACTCTAGCGTATGAATGTTGAGTAAAGAGGTACGTGATGCGGAGTTATAATCCGTCACGAAAACATCGCATAAACGATCAAGGAAAAATGCATCCATAGTGCCTATGCGTAGGCGGTTTTTATCCGCAAGGGATTTGGCCCCCACCACATTCTCCAAAATCCACCCCATTTTACTGGCCGAGAAATAAGGATCTAAGGGCAGTCCCGACTTTGCTTGGACAAGCGGCTCAAGTCCCGCATCTTTAAGTTGTTGGATGGTTTTTTCAGTACGCAGATCTTGCCAAACAATTGCGTTATAAAGGGGGCGCTTAGTCTGAGCATCCCACGCAACAATACTTTCGCCTTGGTGACAAATACCAATAGCATCAACGACTTCACAACTATTCAGACACTTGATGATGTTTGTTAGGATCTCTTCAGGATCGTGCTCAACCCAACCACTGTTTAAGGTGATTTGCTTGTGTGGAATACTCATCGGGGAATGGTAATGGCCGCCTTCTTCAAAGACGACGACCCGGGTTCCCGTTGTTCCCTGATCGATAGCGGCATAACGTTGATTGAGCATCGCTGAATTTCCCAGTGTTATAAATGTTGTAAATAGGTTTGTTTTTTTGCTTACTATCGTTTAATCGGAAATAAAATCCACAAAAAACTCACAATAACTTCTGTGAATGTGAGAACTGTCACAATAAGATAACAATGTGAGAAGTATTTGGGGTGTTATTGTGATTTTTGTTGTTTTGTTTATTGAGATTGTGGGAATTGTGTGGTTTTATGTGTCCAAGTTTTATATTAAGGATTTCAGCCATGAATGCTAATAATAAAAAAATGTGGGATGTCATTGTCATCGGTGGGGGTGTCATTGGCTGTGCAGTGACCCGAAAATTCACATTGATGGGCGCTAAAACACTGCTGTTAGAGCGTGGTGGCGATATTTTATCAGGAGCAAGCAAAGCAAATAGCGCGTTGTTACATACCGGTTTTGATGCCACACCAGGGACATTAGAATTGGAATGCATGCAAGATGGGTATCAGGAATTCATTGATATTAGAGAAAAAATGAATTTGCCGTTACTCAAAACTGGCGCGTTAGTCGTGGCTTGGAACGAAGAGCAGCTCAATAAGTTGCCGGGCATTGTAGAGCAAGCACACACTAACAACGTCATGGATGTGGGCATGATAGATAAAGAAGAGCTTTATCGTCGAGAACCCCATTTGGCGGAAGGCGCTCTGGCAGCGGTTGAGGTTCCAGGTGAATCGGTAATTGATCCATGGAGCACGCCACTGGCGTATTTAACTCAAGCCGTGAAGCACGGAGCTGAATATCAATTCCATTGTGAAGTGACTGCGGGTGAGCTAAATGGGGGAATTTGGACATTATCCACATCAAAAGGTGAGTTTTCTGCCCGATTAGTGATTAACTGTGCTGGGATTAATGGGGATATCGTGGAATCGATTTGCCACCCATCTCCATTTGAGATTAAACCGCGTAAAGGTCAGTTTTTGGTATACGACAAAGCGGCGGCGGCCGATATCAATGCGATCATTTTGCCTGTACCCACAGCGATTACTAAAGGTGTTCTGCTATCGAAAACCATTTTCGGCAATTTACTGTTAGGTCCCACAGCGGAAGAACAGCAAGACCGCTGGAAAGCGGAAGTGAAGCAAGAGGTTTTGCAAGATTTAATCGACCAGGGCTCACGCATGTTGCCATCACTGCATAATTACAGTGTGACGGCCACCTATGCGGGATTACGTCCTGCCACGGAAGAAAAATATTACCGAATTAATGATTACCCCGAAAGGCAGTGGATTTGTGCTGGGGGAATTCGCTCAACGGGCTTAACGGCTGCGTTGGGGGTCGCCAATCACTTAGGGAAACTTTACCAAGAGAATTTTGATGCATTATTTGAGCTATCACCGCCAACTGAATTAATTTGGCCTAAGATGCCGATGCTCTCTGAATATGATGAGCGTGATTACCAATGCAAAAATAATGGTGGCATTGTGTGCCACTGTGAATTAGTGACTCAACGAGAAATTGAAGCCGCGTTTGATTCTGACATTCCACCAGAATGTTTAGGCGCACTTCGTCGTCGAACTCGCGTCATGATGGGGCGTTGCAACGGTTTTTATTGTAGTAGTCAGGTCGCTGAAATTATTAACGACCGCTTTGATAATACCTTAGCGGTGGAGGCAGTGAAATGAGCTTAAATTACGATGTGATCATTATTGGCTCAGGGCCGGCAGGTATCGCGGCAGCACAAACATTGCGTCGCCGTGGTATTCACAATATTGCGATTTTAGAGCGTGAAGCCCACGCGGGTGGTGTCCCACGTCATTGCCAACATCCCACTTTCGGTTTGTTAGTATTCAAACGCCCAATGAAAGGCAACCAGTTTGCGGAAAAAATTGTTAAAGACTTGGGCGATACACCAATACTAACGCGTTGCACTGTGACGCAATTACAACCTAATGGCACTTTAACAGTCACAACACCAGATGGGGTGGTTGAAATGCGCGGTAAGCGTATTTTGATTGCCACAGGCGTTCGAGAAACGCCACGTCATCCTCGATTGGTGTCAGGCTTACGTCCTCAAGGTATTTTAACTGCGGGTGCACTGCAGCAATTTGTCTATTTAAAAGGGCAAAAACCGTGTTTGAACCCAGTGATCGTTGGCAGTGAGTTAGTCAGTTTCTCCGCATTATGGACATTAAAAAATGCGGGCGTAAAAGCCAAAGCCATGATTGAAAGCGGCGAACGAATTCTGGCATTCAAACCTGCCTCATTGTTTGCTAAAGCCATGGGAACTCCAGTGTATGTGAATAGCAAAATTACGGAAATTGGTGGATTAGAGCGCGTGGAATATGTGATGGTGGAAACCGCAGGACAAATACGCAAAATTGAGTGCGACTCTGTGATTTTCACAGGGGGCTTTGTGGGTGAAAATACGCTAATTCGTAAAAGCCACCTGAATTTTGAGGCCAATACAGGCAAACCCGTCACTGACCAGCGTAGCCGCTGTTCGGATGGCAGCTATTACGCGGCGGGTAACATGCTGCATCCTGCGGATATGGGGGATCAGTGCTATCAAGAAGGGGTGATCACCGGCGGGTATATTGCGGATGATTTATTAGCTAATCATCATCAAATGGATGTACAGCAAGGAAATAGATTGCCTGTTCGGTTTGCTGAGCCAATTCGTTTTACGGTACCTGCATGTATTAATATGTCCGAAAATACGGCGAAAAATGTGGATTTCAACATTCAAGTCAACACGGCAATAACGGGAACAATCCGTGTGATGGCGGGTAATACCGTGCTGTATGAAAAACGTCGTCGCTGCTTACCGACACGTCGTATTTTGCTGAAAAATATCGATTTAACAAAAATCCAAGCGAGTGCTACTGAAATTACTGTCACTGTTGTATAGTGCTGGAAATGTTAAATGGTCAGAAGGATTAAACTATGTGTGAGGGACGCTCCTCAAAAGTACGACACCAAACCATCATTGAGATGTTATCGACTCAAGGTCAGGTGTATGTACAGGAGCTTGCAACGCATTTTAATGTGGCGCAAGAAACTATCCGCCGTGATCTGAGCAAGCTTGAAACTCAAAAATTATTGAAGAAAGTTCACGGTGGGGCTGTCAATATTCAGTCCAAATTTGAGCGTAATTTTACAGAACGAGCGCAAGCTGCTGTTGATGAAAAGAAAGCGATAGCAGCAAAAGCAGCGGAATTAATTAAGCCCGGAGACACACTGTTTATTGATTTTGGTACGACGACCTTTGAGTTTAGCCAACGCATTAAGTCGATTGATAATATTACGGTGATAACAAACTCACCGTTGTTAGCGAGCACATTGCAGGAAAACCCGACCATCGAAACGATTTTGATTGGTGGGCAATTTAATGCGGCACAAAATGCCTGCTTAGGCGCAATCGCATTAAAGAATATTACGGAATTTTTCGCGGATTATGCGGTTATCGGCGCTGGTGCTTTTCATCCTCAGCATGGTGTAATGGATCAACACGTTGATGAGGCAGCCATTGCGCAAAAAATGCAGGAAAATAGCGATAAGCTGATGGTGTTAGCTGATGGAACAAAAGCCCATAAGCATGCGATTAATTTTGTGGCAGGATGGGAGAATATCGATTATCTCATTACTACCACTAAAGACTTTAAATTAGCTGAAAATAAAAAGCGCCCGAAAACCAAAATTATTATTGCAGATATTCTGTAAGCCATAAAAATCAAAGTATTACTCATTTAATTTATACCCTATGGAAAATAATTCATTTATTTTTCATAGGATTACTTTGCTTAAAATTCGTTAAATACGACACTAGGAATTAAAATGAAACTCTATTTTATTGCGTGCCCATACTCTGATTCTGATAGTAATGTTGTGGAAATGCGTTTCCAAGCTTGTACCCAATATGCCGCGGAATTAGCGCTTAAAGGAATTGCAACTTATAGCCAAATTACTATGACTCATCCAATCAACCAGTACTTAGCCTCTCAAGGGCAAAAAGTGGCATGGTCAGAGATTGATATGGCGTTTTTAAAGCGCTGTGATGGTTTGATTGTTCTGACGCTGGCGGGATGGGAAAAAAGCAGTGGTGTTGCCGCAGAAATTCAATTCTTCAAAGATAAAGGTTTACCCGTGTGGACTGACAGTGAATTTGCGGAACAAATGCTGAATTCATAATAAAAAAAGCCGTAACGTTAATCAGTTACGGCTTTTTTGTTTTCAATTAAAAATAAACTTAATTGATAATGAACTTAGTGGCTCGGTTTTAGATATTCATCCAAATTTTTACCCTCTGAGTTGTGATTATCTTTATCCTTATCATCCGGGATAGAGCAACCAAATTCGGCCACATCATTGCACATTAACGTGGTGATAGATTTTGCAATCTCATGTTCACCAATAATAATGTGGTCTGCACCGCGCTCTCTAATAAAGCTGACTTCATCATCATAGTGGGCGCGTACGACCACGGTGATATTCGGGTTCAGCTCTTTGGCGGTAGCCACAATTTCACCTGCTTCATAACCGTTTGGAATGGTCAGTAACAGGGATTTTGCACATTCAATACGGGCCAGACTTAGGATATCTTTACTTGCACCATTACCTAAGATGGCACAGAAACCATTTTCAGCCAGCTCTTCAAAGCGTGCACGGGTATCTTCAATCACAACCAATGGGATTTCACGACGACGCAGTTTATCAGCCAGCATGCCGCCAACACGACCGTAACCAACTATCACTGCATGACCACAAATATCCACAGGGATCTGAGTCTCTTCTTCCAGTGTTTCTTCCAGAAGCTGTTCTTCGATGGTCTCGGTTTTTTCCAGATATTTATCCAATAGGCTGAATAACACTGGGTTTAACATGATAGAGACAATCGCACCGGCTAATACCAAGTTTTGCGCGTCTTTATCCATGACTCCGAGTGCTAGACCCATACCGGCCAAAATAAAGGCAAACTCACCAATTTGTGCCAAACTGACAGAAATGGTTAATGCGGTACGGCGTGAGTGCCCAAACATTCGTACGAGCACCAGCGCGGCGGCGGATTTACCAATGATAATGATACCGAGAACAGCGAGGATCCCTAACGGTTGCTCAATGAGAACCACAGGGTCGAATAACATCCCGACAGACACGAAGAACAGTACCGCAAATGCATCACGTAACGGTAAAGTATCCTGAGCCGCACGATGGCTCAGCTCTGATTCATTTAGCACCATGCCTGCGAAGAATGCACCTAGTGCGAAGGAAGCGTCAAAAATCGCGACAGCAGCATAGGCGATACCTAATGCAAGCGCTAAAACCGCAAGCGTAAACAGTTCACGGGAACCTGTTGATGCCGTGCGAGATAAAATCCATGGGATAACTTTTCGCCCGATGACAATCATAATGACAATAAAGGCAATGACTTTACCTATTGTCCATCCAAGGCTCATGGCTAATTCGCCAAAACTGGCTTCATTGCTATCCATGATCCCTGCGGCAGCAGGTAACAGTACCAAGGCGAGAACCATGGCTAAGTCTTCAACGATCAGCCAGCCAATAGCGATTTGCCCGCGTTGGCTTTCAATCAGTTGTCGCTCTTCAAGTGCGCGTAGTAATACAACGGTACTGGCGGTTGAGAGACACAGACCGAAGACAATTCCCGTAAATACGCCCCAACCGAATAACATCGATAAGCCAAGGCCTAATAAAGTCGCGACGGCTATTTGAGCGATGGCGCCGGGGATGGCAATCGATTTTACGGCTAATAAATCTTTTAATGAGAAATGTAGACCAACACCAAACATCAAAAGAATAACCCCAATTTCAGCGAGTTCAGGGGCTAGGGTGGTGTCTGCAACAAAACCGGGGGTAAAAGGACCCGCTAACACACCCGCGGCAAGATAACCGACAAGTGGCGAAATTTTTAAGCGCTGCGCGAGCATGCCTAATATATATGCAAGGGCGAGACCACCAACAATGGTTGTAATTAAGGGCGTTGAATGCTCCATTAAGTCTCCTCTGGTTTGTTTATGAATAGAAAGGTGGGTACATGCCTTTGGCTTTCAAAATGTTGATGACGTTAATCACCATTTTGAAATACAAATTGCGTGTTCATCTATTTTAGCGGTTTTGAAAACAAATTTCTTTAAAAAATTGGCTGGTTTCTAAAAAAAAATCGAGCTGATAGGGCTAAATCGTTACAAGCTTTTTATTTTAGTCGTTTTTATGGAAGTCTTTTGTAAAATAAAGGAAGTGTTATCCATACTTATAAAAACATAAGTATGGATAAAATAAGGTAATAAGGCTATTTATTGTTTATATTTGGTAATAACACAGTAAAAATACCCAATAATGGTAGAAAGGCACAATATTGATAAACTTGCTCAATACTGGTTTGGTCTGCAATATGACCCAAGACAGCAGCACCAACGCCTCCCATACCAAAGGCTAAACCAAAGAATAGCCCTGAAACCATCCCCGTTTTACCTGGGATCAATTCTTGTGCGTACACTAGAATAGCCGAGAATGCTGAAGCTAAAATCATCCCGATGATCACTGTCAGGACGCCGGTCCAGAAGAGTGACGCGTGAGGTAAAATCAACGTAAATGGGGCAACGCCAAGGATAGAAAACCAGATAACATACTTGCGTCCAATTTTATCGCCAATAGGGCCACCAATCATGGTACCCGCCGCAACGGCGAATAAAAATACAAACAGGTGAATTTGGGCGTTTTGTACCGAAACACCAAACTTATCGATTAAATAGAAAGTGTAGTAGCTGCTAATACTCGCTAAATAGAAATATTTTGAGAAAATTAAAACTAATAAAACGCTGAGAGAGCCAATCACCACTTTGCGAGGCAGTACTTTAATTTCTCCGTGAATAACGGGTTTTTTCTTTGCTGCGCGATGCTGCTGTTTATACCAACTGCTAACTTGCAAAAGAATAATAATGGCGAGTAGTGCTGCGAACGAGAACCAGCCGATGTTGCCTTTGCCATAAGGTTCAATAATCAGTGCCGCGAGTAGAGGGCCTAATGATGCGCCGAGGTTACCACCCACTTGGAAAAAGGATTGAGCTAAACCATGGCGTCCACCGGATGCCATCCGCGCGACTCTTGACGATTCGGGGTGGAAGACAGAAGAGCCTGTACCCACTAATGCAGCGGCTATCAATATGGTTGGGAAGGTTTCTGCCATCGCTAATAACAGTAAGCCCGACAAGGTAAAGCTCATGCCTATCGGTAAAGAGTAGGGTTGTGGGTGTTTATCTGTGTAATAGCCAATAATCGGCTGTAAAAGTGATGCCGTGACTTGGTAAGTGAGGGTGATCATACCAATTTGAGCGAAGCTTAGGGAAAAATCAGATTGTAATAGGGGATAAATCGCTAATATTAGCGACTGGATCATGTCATTTAGTAAGTGGGAGACACTGATTGCCGTCAAAATACTGAAAACGGTTTTTCCCGTTTTATTGGCGGGTTTGGCGCCGCCATTCGCTGCTGTTTGCTCGCTCATCATCGTCACTTTAGTTTGTTGCGTAATTGTAATCAATATAACTAATATAGAAATTATTTAAATGGCAATATGAGTGGCATAGGTAAATTGATGGAAAATATTAGTCGATCCAGATCTCATTTCTTTGTAACAGCGTTCTGTTTGTGCATAGCCACTCAGATCTTGCCGTTATTTTTATGCTATAAGACTGAGTCTATTAACACATGGCTTATTACCTCATAACAAACTACGTAATCGGTAGAGATTTCTATACCAGCAGGGAGAATGTATGAAACTGACATTTAAGGCATCCGCATGCGCATTAACTGTCTCGTTAGCGCTGCTACCCGCAGCAATGGCAAATGCGTGGGAAAAAGATAAAACCTACAACATCACTATTTTGCATACTAACGATCACCATGGCCATTTTTGGCACAATGAAAAAGGTGAGTATGGCTTAGCGGCACAAAAAACCGTGGTTGATGAAATTCGTGACGAAGTTGCGAAGCAAGGCGGCAGCGTTTTATTACTCTCGGGTGGGGATATTAATACGGGTGTACCAGAGTCTGACTTACAAGATGCTGAGCCTGATTTTAAAGGGATGAATTTAGTGGGCTACGATGCGATGGCGCTTGGTAACCACGAATTTGATAACCCGCTAGAAGTTCTGAAGCAGCAAGAAAAATGGGCAACATTCCCATTCTTATCTGCCAACATTTATCAAACCAGCACAGGTAAACGTCTGTTTAAGCCTTATCAGGTTTTTGATAAGCAAGGCGTGAAAATTGCAGTTCTGGGTTTAACCACAGATGACACGGCAAAAATCGGTAATCCGGCAAACTTCCCTGATGTTGAATTCCGTGTTCCTGCCGCTGAAGCTAAAAAAGTGGTGGAAGAGTTACGCGCAACTGAGAAACCGGACATTATTATCGCAGCAACCCATATGGGGCATTACGATGACGGCAAACATGGCTCTAACGCACCGGGTGATGTTGAAATGGCGCGCAGCTTACCTGCTGGCTATTTAGATATGATAGTGGGTGGTCACTCACAAGACCCTGTTTGTATGTCTCAAGAGAATAAAAACTACAAACAAGAAGACTATGTGCCGGGAACGCCGTGTGCGCCAGACAACCAAAATGGTACTTGGATTGTCCAAGCTCATGAGTGGGGTAAATATGTGGGTCGTGCCGACTTTGAGTTCAAAAACGGTAAATTCACTTTAAAACACTATCAGCTGATCCCAATTAACCTGAAGAAAAAAGTGAAGAAAGACGACGGTTCATCGGATTACGTCTACTACACACAGGAAATTGCACATAACCCTGAAATGACAAAATTGCTAACCCCTTATCAAGATAAAGGTGACCAGCAATTAGGCGTGAAAGTCGGTTCAGTGGAAGGCAAGCTGATGGGCGACCGTAATAAAGTGCGCTTTGAGCAAACCAATATGGGGCACTTACTGCTGGCGGCTCAAAAAGAGCGTGCAGGGGCGGATTTTGCCATCATGAGTGGCGGTGGCGTGCGTGATTCCATCGAAAGCGGCGATATCACCTATAAAGATGTCCTGAAAGTTCAGCCATTTGCTAACGAATTAGTGTATGTGGACTTTAAAGGCGAAGAAGTTCTGCCGTACCTGCAAGCGGTCGCTAACATGAAACCTGATTCTGGTGCTTACGGTCAGTTCTATAATGTGAGCCTGACTCTGAATGCGGATGGCACAATCAGCGACGTGAAGATTGATGGCAAACCAGTCGATAAGAACAAAACTTACCGTATGGCGACATTAAACTTTAACGCGATTGGCGGCGATGGTTATCCAGCTATCGATACTCATCCAAACTACGTGAACACTGGCTTTGTGGATGCGGAAGTGCTCAAAGGCTATATTGAGAAACATTCCCCATTAAAAGCTGCTGATTACGAGCCAAAAGGCGAGATTGTTTATAAAAATAAATAGTCGGTAATGAGTGTGAAAAAAGCCCCTTGATTGGGGCTTTTTGTTTTTACGATTCTTTCTTAATATCCGCAAAGCTGGCATTTAGTACACTCGCCAGATCGCTTGGGGCGAGTTCTAAATCCAAACCACGCTTGCCGCCGGAAATAAACATAGTTGTAAATTCTTGGGCTTGGCTATCAATTACGGTCGGAAGGCGTTTTTTCTGACCTAATGGGCTGATCCCACCCAGCAAATACCCCGTAGTTTTTTGGGCAATTTGCGGGTCGGCCATTTCGACTTTTTTGACTTTAAATACCTTGGCGACAGATTTGAGATCGAGCTGCCCAGAGACTGGAGTGACAGCCACGGCTAAGGTTTTTTGATCGCCATTAAGCGCGACTAATAAGGTTTTGAAGACTTGCTTGGCATCTAAGCCTAATTTTTGGACGGCTTCATCACCAAAATTACTCTCATTAGGATCGTGATCATAGGGGTGTAGCGTGAATTTAATTTTTTGTTTTTCCAGTAATTTAACTGCCGGAGTCATAATTATTCCTTTTCTTTTTTCATGACTGGGTTTTATCAATTATCGTTTCGTAAATAATCAATTAAGCTCTGTTCACCAAATAAATGCAGCGCCCCCACGGCGACAACATAATTGCCCGTAGGCAAGGTTTTCAGCTTGCTCGCCCATTCCTGATTACGCTGGGTCATCAGCACATTATAAACCCCTTCGCTAAAGGTATTGGGTAATGTAACGCAATTTTCCGGTTGAAAATCCAGCCACCAGCTGATCATGGTTTGCAAGGAGCGGGCATTGGCACGCCAATGGATTAAGGTATCTTGCAATAATGGCAAACCATCATTGGGTAAATCGAGAAGTAATTGCACTTGGGAGTCTACACCTTCTAGCTCGATGATGGGCTTATTTTGGGCTAACGAGTTATGGATCAGTTGGTAGTCAATCCCGTAGTGACCTCGTAAACCCAATAACTGCGCTTGGGTGGCTTGCATGGTCAGGGCGACTTGCCAAGAGGGAAGGTGGTCAAATTGAGTTGGGGGTTGGCGTATCTCTTGGCAGTACTGCAAAAACAGGGAAAATTCGGCGTCCGTTAATCGCTGTGAAATTGGTGCTATCAAGGCTGTAGACGTTGGAAAAGGGGAGTTTGCTTGAGTGATATCCGCCTCAACAATCAGCCCATCTGCGTGGTTGATTTTATCGAGCAAGGTTGCGGATAAGGGAAACATATTTTCAGTTCCCATATGAATACTGCCAACAATGTGCAGCTTTATATTATTAGGTAAGCGAACATCAACAGCAGGGTAAGGATAATTCGGTGCCACTCCCCGATGTAGCCAACTCTTTAAGTTTTCGAGTAGTTTTCCCATTTGATATTTATCCTGATTTAACGACTGAGACAAACAGAGTAAACAATCTTGTGGGAATTTGCGAATTACACCGCACGATATTGTCTATTACTAAAATAATGTCTATTACTAAGCAGACGAATTGCAGATAAAAAAATAGCGCCTCATCATTAGGCGCTATTTATTATATTACGTGAGCCATTATGCAAATTAGTCTTTGCGCTTTAAAAGGCTTAATAGAGAGAATAAACCAAACGCACTGAAAATTAATTCGATACCGATTAATGCGGTTAACAGCGCAATTGAGGTAATCGGACCATTGCCAATTAATAAGTAAGCAATAAAGAAGTCCAGAACCCCGATAATAATCTGCATCCAACCACCCGCAGATTTAATTTGCTGGATACCGGCATATAGGCGCATTACCCCGCCAATAATAAACAGCGCTGCAATCACCATTGCCATGGCGATTAAGCCCTGTAAAGGCTCTTTGATAAAAGCATAACCGACGATGCAGTAAATAATCCCGATGACAAATCCAAAGAGACGAGACCAACCTGTATAGATAGTGGTGCTCAGGATGCTCACAATGGCACCGACGCCACTTAAGATTAATAACACGCCCACAATAGCACTGACGGCAATACCAGAGGCAACCGGATTAGCTAAACAGGCGATACCACCTAGCAGTAATAACACGGCGAGAACCGCCAAAATATTACGTTGCTTTTTCACATCACCATTGGCTAAGTTGGTGAGTTTTTCGCGATTAATATTTAACATGGAACCCTCAAACAGTGAAAATAATTAAAATCACTTAATTATAGAACAGGAATGATGAAGTCACTGAGGTATTCGGGCGATTTATTGCGTTGAGTCAAAATGTTGGAAAAGCCACCTTTAAAGAATAAAGGTGGCTTGATGCGGCTATTTTTCAGGTTTGAAACGTAATAAACGGTTGGCGTTGCTGACGACGGTAATGGAAGAGAGCGCCATGGCGGCTCCTGCCACAACAGGGTTCAATAACGTACCAGTAATTGGGTATAAAATACCGGCAGCAATCGGAATACCTAGCGAGTTATACACGAAGGCCCCAAACAAGTTCTGTTTCATATTACGCAGAGTTCCTTTGGAGATAGACACTGCATCGGCAACACCATGTAGGCTCTGGCGCATCAAGGTAATTGACGCAGTTTCAATCGCAATATCACTGCCGCCACCCATGGCAATCCCGACATCAGCACGAGCGAGAGCGGGAGCATCGTTGATACCATCACCCACCATTGCCACTTTATGGCCTTTGGCTTGCAAAGCTTCAATCGCCGCAGATTTTCCGTCTGGCATCACACCCGCAATCACTTCGTCAATGCCTGCCTCTTTGGCGATTGCTTTGGCTGTGACTGGATTATCTCCGGTTAACATTACTAAGCGGAAGCCTTGTTTGTGCAGACGGGCGAGGGCGCTAACACTGTCCTCACGCAATGGGTCGCGAATAGACAGCAGTGCTGCAATCTGACCATCAACCGCCAATAGCACCGGCGTAACCCCAAGAGATGCTTGTTGATGGAGCGTTTCATCGATTTCACGGGTATCAATCTGGTTTTCAGCCAGCAGTTTTTGATTGCCGAGTAAAACTGTTTTACCCTCAACAACTGCGGTGACACCTAATCCAGCCAAAGTCCTAAATTGCTGATTGGCAACAATATCCAGACCTTTTGCTCGGCTAACAATTGCTCGAGCTAGTGGGTGGTTAGAACCACTTTCGAGGGACGCCGCAAATTGCAGAGCTTGTGACTCGCTAAAGCCGTTAAATAGGTGGATGTCGGTAACTTGCGGCATGCCTTCCGTTAAGGTGCCCGTTTTGTCAAAGACGATAGTATCTAGTTCGCTCGCTTGCTGTAAGGCATCGGCATCACGCACCAATACCCCAAACTCCGCAGCGCGACCGACACCGGATATAATTGACATTGGCGTTGCAAGACCTAAAGCACACGGGCAGGCAATAATGAGTACCGTGGTCGTGATAACCAGCGCGTAGGTAATTTGCGGCGCCGGGCCCACGAAATACCAAATTGCCCCTGAAATCACTGCAATCGCTACCACAACAGGGACAAACACTGCCGAAATACGGTCCGCTAATTGCCCGATTTGCGGTTTACTGCTTTGCGCTTGGCGGACTAAGTGAATAATACGCGCTAACGTGGTTTGGCTACCCACAGCGGCAGCGCGGAATAACACGGTACCATCTTGCACAACAGTTCCTGCGTGCACGGCATCGCCACGGCTTTTTTGCTGCGGGATAGGCTCACCCGTTAGCATCGCTTCATCCAGCCACACTTCGCCTTCAATGATTTCGCCATCGACAGGGACACGATCCCCAGTGGTTAAGCGTAAAACCATGCCTTGTTTCACTTGAGCGAGGGGCATATCGACTTCCCCTTGTTCGGTGACAACGCGGGCCGTTGGTGGTGTTAAATCTAACAGCCGCTCTAAGGCTTTGGAGGAACGCTGGCGTGCGCGCTGCTCAAGGGCATGACCTAAGTTAATCAGACCAATGATCATGGCGCTAGCTTCGTAATAAAGATGACGAGCTTGCTCAGGGAACAGTTCAGGCCAAATATTGACGACGATGGAGTAGAGCCAAGCCGCTCCAGTACCTAAGGCAACCAAGGTATCCATGGTGGCGCTGCCATTTTTTAAGCTTTGCCATGCACTGCGATAAAAATGCCCACCTGCAAAAATCATCACCAGCAGCGTTAAGACCCCGATAGTGAGCCAAATGTTGTGGTTATCAGCGCTTAACATCATGTTGTCGCCGATCATTCCCCAAATCATCACGGGCACACCTAAAGCAAGAGCTAGCGCAGATTGCCAACGGAAGCGACGCATATTGGCTTGCGCCACTTCTTGCTGGCGTTCACGGCGCTTCGCTTCATCTTGGATGATTTCCGCGCCATAACCTGCTTTTACGACCGCTTCAACGAGGTCATCGGGCTTCGCAGTTCCGGTGACTAACGCACTGCGTTCCGCTAAGTTCACTCGCGCGTTTTCCACGCCAGGTACACTATTAAGTGCTTTTTGCACTTTACTGACGCAGCTGGCGCAGGTCATGCCATCGAGTAATAATTGAATACTGTCATCGGTCACGGCAATATCAGGTTGTTCGCCGAGGTCAGACTCTTGTGCCGGAATATCACAAACTGCCGCTGAATCCGTTTCCGGCTGTTCAATTGATGTCTTCAGCGGCTCAGTTTTTGGGGAGCTAGCACCTTCTTGGGCAAGTTCTGCGTGGAATCCAGCGCCTTCAACCGCCGCGATTAAATCCGCTGCGGAGGCAGTGCCATAAACTTTCGCCAGTTGAGTGTCTACTACTGCGGCAGCAACGGCTTCAATGGCTTCTAATGCTTGCTGGGTTTTCCCTGCGCATTTCATGCAGTTTAAGCCAGAGAGTTGCAATTCTACATTTGGCACAGTAGCTTCAGTGGCTTCATAACCTGCATCCACAATGGTTTGAATGAGGGATTCGGCGCTAGCGCTGCTTTCAATCACGGCGTAATCAATCGTAACGTTGACTGATTCAACATCAGGGCGTGCTTGCAGTGCTTTTGTCACGGAGCCGACGCAATGCATGCAGCTCAAACCTTGTAAGGATAGAATTATTTTCATTTTTGATTCTCCGGGCCATCCCATAATGAGGGGGGCTATAATTTGTACACAAAATCAGTCTATAATCCGCTATGTAGTTAAGGTTAAACCTTCCCACAAGGGGAAGGTCAAGGGGAATTATGAATATTAGTGAAATTGCCAAAAAAACCGGTCTGACTGCTAAAGCAATTCGTTTTTATGAAGATAAAGGGCTGATCACACCACCGGAACGCGGGGATAATAGTTATCGCTATTATCAAGCCAGACATCTCGATGAGCTGATGCTTTTAAAGCAAGCCAAAGATGTGGGGTTTACGCTAGACGAGTGCGGGGAATTACTGGGATTGTTTCGTAATCCAAGCCGCCACAGTGCGGATGTGAAAAGTGCGACGATAGCGAAAATTGATGAAATTCAGCAGACGATTTTAAAGCTATCGGCTATTCGGGATACGTTACAAGAATTAGTGGATGTCTGCCCCGGTGATGAAGGGGCAGACTGCCCGATTATTGATCATCTGGCGCGTGGCTGTTGTCACCATGGTAAGGCTTAACTTTTAGGGTATTTCCGTCCACGGCGGTTACTTCCACTTCAGCTTCCGCTTTTAATGGGACGTCGCTGTATATGCGCCAACTGCCATCTGCGAGACGCACACGGCTAAACCCCTCTTCGGTATCAGTTAGCAAGCGTGCTCTGACACCAACCAGCTGGTGGCTGATTTGGTTGACATCATCGGCACGGCTAGCTTTGCGGTGGCTGAGCCATTTTCGCCATAAAATCGCAGAAACGACGGTAAATACCGCGAATAAGATACCTTGCCATTCCCAACTGAGGAATGGCAATGCAAAGGTGAGCACCCCAACGGTGACGGCGGCAATGCCGGACCAAAGTAGGTAGCCACCTGTACCAAGAAGTTCAGCAATCAGCAGTAATCCCCCAAGACATAGCCAAAACCAGACGGGTTGAGTGCTGATAAATTCTATCATTCTTTAGCCTGCTTTTTGTTTGCGCCCATTTTTTTGCTTTCGCCAATGAGTTCAGTGATCCCACCAATCGCGCCCATTAAGTTGCTGGCTTCTAATGGCATCATGATCACTTTACTATTTTCCGCGGAGCCAATGCTGGTAAGGGCGTCAGTGTATTTTTGTGCCACAAAGTAGTTGATAGCCTGCATATCACCGGCTGCTATCGCTTCAGAAACCATTTGAGTCGCTTTGGCTTCCGCTTCTGCCGCACGCTCACGCGCTTCTGCTTGTAAGAAAGCGGATTGACGTTCTCCTTCCGCTTTCAGAATTTGTGACTGTTTCTCACCTTCCGCTTTCAAGATTGCCGCTTGACGAATACCTTCAGCTTCTAGAATATCGGCACGTTTGGTTCGTTCCGCTTTCATTTGGGCGTTCATCGCACTGACCAGTTCTTTTGGCGGTTTGACATCACGAATCTCAATACGGGTGATTTTTACACCCCATGGGTTGGTGGCTTCATCCACCACGTGCAGTAAGCGGCCATTGATAGAATCACGCTGGGAGAGCATTTCATCCAGCTCCATCGCCCCAAGAACCGTACGGATGTTGGTCATGATGAGGTTCAGAACGGATAACTCTAAATTACTGACTTCATACGCAGCACGCACGGGATCAATGACTTGAATAAAGCAGACCGCATCAATGGTCACGTTGGCGTTATCACGGGAGATAACTTCTTGGGATGGAATATCAAGGACTTGTTCCATCATATTGATACGGCGACCAATTTTATCCATAAATGGCACTAAAAGGTGTAACCCCGGCTGTAACGTGCGGGTATAACGCCCAAAGCGCTCAACTGTCCACTGGAAGCCTTGTGGTACCGTTTTTACGCAGGTGGTAACGATAACAACGGCAATAATGACAAGAATAACAACTGGTAACGCACCAGACGCGAACAAATCCATAGGTAATCCTTAACTAGTAAAGTAATGAATAAACTTGGCGACGGAACTTGCTCGCAAGTGCATCACCAGTTCCCATTGCTGACATGATATCCATCATGGTTTTCTTGATTGCGCCATCCCCTGCATTTAAGTCTTTGCGTAAGAAGGTGAGCAGCATGTCTAATGCCTCTTCATTACGATTGACTTCGTGAAGCTTTAACGCCAGTTGAACGGCTAACGTGGTATTTTCTTGATCTTGATTGAATTCTTTAATCAGCTGCTGAATTTCTGGGGTATCCGCAGCTTGCTTAGTTAATTCGATTTGAGCTACTAACCCTTGATAACGGCTGTCTTTATCTTGCATTGGCACGGTTGCTAACAAGGCTTCGGCATCATCAATTAAATGTAGACCAATTTGTACTTCTGCTAATAAGAACGTGATATCGCTATTTTTAGGCGCAAGTTGGTTGGCTTCTTTCAGTAATGGCAGGGCTTCTTGAAGTTTGCCTTCCGCCACTAATTCAGCAGCTTGCGCTGCTTTTAATTCTTCAGGGCTTGGTAATACGCGAGAGAGTATTTGCAGCACCGCCTCTTCAGGCTGTGGGCCTTCGAAGCCATCAACTGGGCGACCATTTTGCAGCACATAAACCGTCGGAACGCCTTTTAAGCCAAACTGGCTGGCGATCATTTGTTCTTCATCGCAGTTAACTTTTGCGAGGATAAATAGCCCCGCGTAGTCTTGAGCAATACGCTCTAACATGCTGGTGAATTCCAAGCTTTGCGGGCTGCGTGGTGACCAAAAGTAGAACATGACAGGCATGTTCATGGATTGTTCGATGGTCTGGTGTAGATTGGTCTCGTTAATATCAATAATTTGTGCGTTAGTTAACATAAACAGTCTCTTTAAAATTCGTTATTAATCATGTCAATGAAATGGGGGCTTAGTTCTGTTTTTTCAATCTTTCTTGCCCTGACCCGCGAGGACTTTGTCCATCAGCTTATCGGGTAATACACGTTTTAGTATACGCACAAAAACCGTTAATAATGTGACGGAGTAGCGTACACGTGGACGCGGACTCTCTAATGCCAAAATCAATTTTTTGACCACATCTTCAGGATATAACGTAAATTTTGCGGCAATTCCCGGATTCTTAACTGACTTATCTTGCTGCGTTTGCGCCACATTTTGGGTAAAGGCACTGTGGATTGGGCCAGGCTCAATTAAACTGACGTGAATACCAGAACCTTGTAATTCTAAGCGCAAGGCGTCTGACCAAGCTTCCAGCGCATATTTGCTGGCGGCATAGGCTCCACGACCCGGCGTCGAAATAATGCCCATTACAGAGCTAGTTTGCACAATGCGACCTTCATGGTGCGGCAGCATGGCGGGAAGTAGCAGGAAGGTCAATTGGTGAACTCCGAAAAAATTACTGGAGAATTGGGATTCCAATTGCTGGCGGCTCACGGTGTTCAATGGGCCATAGACTCCGAATCCGGCATTATTGAATAATCCGAAAAGTTTCCCATTACAGAGAGTCAGAACCTGCTGAGCAGCGGCTTCAACACTTGCAGGATCGTCTAAATCTAACGCCACAGTTTCGAAGCCAAGTGATTGTAATCGTTCAATATCAGCCTGTTTTCGACAGGTGGCTATCACGCGATAACCACGCTGTTTTAAAGTTTGCGCAGCGCACAACCCTATGCCACTTGACGCCCCTGTCACTAATACCGTTTTTTGCATAACTTTACCTACTCTGGGCTAAATGTTCGCTATCATATTGGTTCATTATAATTTATTTACCTAACAAATTTATTTGGCGAATAACTTTATTTGGTTAATAACATTATTTGGTTAATAACATTATTTGGCTAATAAATAGGGTGATAGCTGTTTTTCCATAAAATCTGCAATCGTAGGCTGAGCTTGCTCAGTTGGATGGATACCATCAGGTTGGATCCATTCCGGTGTGGTGATCACGTTCTCCATAAAAAATGGGATCAGCGGAAGGTGATTTTTTTCAGCCAGCGTTGGGTACACTTTTTCAAAGCTGGATGTGTAGCGTTTACCGTAGTTTGGCGGGATGCGAATTTGCATTAAGAGCGGTTTAGCACCATTTTGCTCTATTTGGTCAATAATCTGTTGTAATGTTATACCTAACTGTTCAACAGATAGTCCTTGCAAACCATCATTAGCTCCCAGCTCAATCAGTACCCAGTCTGGTTTGTGCTGGGTAAGCAGTGTGGGGAGACGCTCTAACCCTTGAGAGGCGGTATTACCACTGATACTGCCATTAATAACTAAAATCGGTGGCGATTTTTTTTGCCAACGTTCGGCAAGTAATGTTGCCCAAGCTTGCTCGGCGGGTATTCGATAGCCTGCACTAAGACTATCACCGAGGATCAATAGTTTCGTTGCCGCGAGTGTTTGTCCACTGGCGGTAACTAACAGGAGAAAAACCAATATATGTCGGCGCAAAATATTCTTGAAGTTCATCATCTCATTAAACGTGTTGGTCAAGGTGAACATGAACTGACTATATTGCAAGGAGTCGAGCTAATTGTCGAGTCTGGTCAGACAATTGCCTTAATTGGTGAGTCAGGATCAGGAAAATCCACCTTACTAGGCATTATTGCTGGGTTGGATGATGGCACTAGCGGCACCGTGAAGTTGCTTGACCAAGACTTAACGACCATGGACGAAGAAGCGCGGGCGCGATTACGGGCGCAAAGTGTCGGTTTTGTTTTCCAATCCTTTATGCTTATACCAACCTTGAATGCGCTTGAAAACGTTCAATTACCTTCATTACTACGTGGCGAATCCGAAACCAAAAGTCATCAACAGGCGGTGAATTTACTGACGGATTTAGGGTTAGGAAATCGCTTAAAGCATATGCCTGCGCAGCTTTCAGGCGGTGAGCAGCAGCGTGTGGCATTGGCTCGGGCATTTAATGGCCAACCTCAAATCTTATTTGCTGACGAACCCACAGGAAATCTGGATCGTCATACGGGGGATAAAATCGCCGATTTGTTATTTGCGATGAATAAAGAGCACGGTACTACGCTAATTTTGGTCACTCATGACAATGAGTTAGCCGCCCGTTGCCAACGTCGATTACGGTTAGTTGATGGGCAGCTGAGGGAAGAGTCATGATTTGGCGCTGGTTTTGGCGTGAATGGAAAACGCCGTCTCTGTTGATTGTGTGGCTCGCGTTAACCTTGGCGGTAGCCTGCGTGCTGGCGTTAGGGCGTATCAGTGATCGCATCGAAAATAGCATGAGCTACCAGAGCCAAGAGTTGCTGGCGGGGGATTTGGTACTGCGTTCATCTCATCCGAGCGATCCAGCTTGGCTTGATGCTGCAAAGCAAGCTGGGCTGACTTTGAGCCAGCAGATTGCATTTTCGACCATGGCGTATTCTACTGCTGATGAAGAGGGGCGCCCGCAGTTAGTGTTAGTGAAAGCGGCAGATGCGAGTTATCCCTTATACGGTGACTTAGTGACCGAACCTGCGGGATTAAAGCCCACCAAAGGGCATATTCTCGTCGCCCAGAGATTATTGGAATTACTGAACTTAAAGGTTGGCGAACAGATTGATATCGGCGATGGGACGTTCACGATTTCAGGAACGTTAATTCAGGAGCCGGATAGTGGTTTTAACCCCTTTCAAATTGCACCGAGGGTGTTGATCTCGATTGAGGATGCGCCATTAACTGGGGCGATTCAAGTCGGAAGCCGCTTAACGTATCGCGATATGTTTGCGGGTTCTCGCCAAGCGATTGATGCATTCAAAGAGAAATATGATACTCAGTTACGTAGCGATCAGCGCTGGTATGCTTTGGATGATGATAGCGGTGCGGTGGGAAAAACCTTTAAGCGCGCTCAGCAGTTTTTACTGTTATCGGTGTTGCTAACGCTGTTATTGGCGATCGCGGCGGTGGTGGTGTCGATGACCCATTATTGTCGAAGCCGTCATCAGCTTATTGCGGTTTTGAAAACACTGGGGGCAGGCCGCAGTGCGCTACGTAAGTGGATTATCGGCCAGTGGTTAGTGATTTTAGTGGCTGCGGCATTATTAGGGTCTTTGCTGGGACTGGCTTTTGAAGGCATTTTAATGCAGATATTGTCGGCAATGTTACCTAAAGCCTTGCCGAGCGCCAGTCTTTGGCCGTGGATCTGGGCGGTGGCCACGCTGTTTATCATCGCGATTATTGTGGGGATCCGTCCTTACTATCAATTGATGGGTACTCAACCTTCTCGAGTGTTACGGGAAGATGCCAAATCACCAATTTGGCCACTGTATTATTATCTGCCTGTGGTTACGTTGATTGTGGTCGGCGGGTTATTCCTGTTTGCGGGGGTAAACCCACTGTTATGGTCAATCTTACTGGGGATTGTCGTCGTAGCGGTGCTTCTGGCATTGATTGGTTGGCTAGGGTTGTGGTTGCTGAGAAAAATGCAATTTCGCCAGCTAAGCTTGCGTTTATCAGTCAGTCGCTTGTTACGCCAACCATTGCAAACTATTACGCAGATGAGCGCATTTTCACTGTCATTTATGCTATTGGCGTTGTTGATTTTGGTTCGAGGGGATCTTTTAGATCGCTGGCAGCAGCAGCTCCCTGCGGATAGCCCGAACTATTTTCTGATCAATATGACTCAATCTCAGCTTGATCCTGTGACGCAGCTTTTGAAGCAGTATCAAGTCACGCCAACAGAGTTTAATCCGGTTGTGTTAGCGCGTTTATCGGAAATAAATGATCAGTCTGCGATTGAGTGGGCGGATGCTCGCGATCCCAATAATAACACGGTTAGGCGAGAGCTTAGTTTAACGTGGCAATCAACATTGCCGCCTGCAAACGAGTTAGAGCAAGGGAGTTGGCCGCCGAAAGCGGGAGAAGTTTCCATTGAGCAAACTGTCGTTAAAGAGTTAGGGTTAAAAATCGGCGATAAGCTAACATTCAATGCAGGTTCGCAGATTTTCACGGCAAAAGTGAGCAGTGTTCGTAAAGTGGATTGGGAAAGTTTGCGTCCTAATTTCTACTTTATTTTTGCGGAAGAAACGTTATCACCAATGCCAGAAACGTGGTTGAGTAGCTTCCATTATGACGGTGATGGGCAACTGTTAACTCAGTTGAGCCATCAGTATCCGACGATTAATGTGCTGGATACTGGTGCTATCATCACGCAAATTCAGCAAATTTTACAGCAGGTAAGCCAAGCTTTAGAAGTGATGGTGGTCTTGGTGATTTTCTGTGGCTTATTATTGTTACTCGCACAGATTCAAGTGGGTATGAGCCAACGAGAGCGGGAGCTGGTGGTGTATCGCACCCTCGGTGCAAGCAAAAAATTGATGCGCCGTACTTTATGGAGTGAATTTGCCTTACTCGGTGGAATGGCAGGGCTAGCTGCGGCATTTGGGGCTGAAGTCGCACTATGGTTATTGCAAACTAAGGTATTTGATTTCCCGTGGCAGCCAGAATGGCGCTTGTGGGTATTGCTGCCTCTCTGCGCAGGGTACTTATTATCCGTATGCGGTGGCTGGTTAGGGCTGCGATTATTGGGTACGGGTAGCCAACATCGCCGTTTGTCTAATAGTTGATAATACGGCTCCGTTGTTTAATGGGCATCTCATGATGGATGCCCATTAAACTAACTGTCTCTAATCCTTCACAAAACCTTCATTCGTCATGGTTATTATTTGGCTATCAATTATTGATGGCATGAAAAATAGGAAAATAACAATGGCTCGCCTTAATCGAAAAAAATTCAAGCTGACATCTCTTTCTTTAATTCTTGGTTTAATCTCATTTAGCACCGTAGGGATCGCTCAACAATCATTAGTTCAAAAGCAGGTGCCCGCCACACTTGCTGGGCATGCTGTTTTATCGGTGGATGCGACAGTGCCAACGCCGGAAAATGCACCTTCGGATATGCAACACAGTGGCAAATACACCACAGGAACTCGCGTTGATACTCTGAGTAAAGTCGAGGGAAAATCCGATGGGCGTCCAACGGGCAAGTTTGTTCCAATCAAGGGGCAACCGTTACAAGGTCATTCGGGTATCAAACGTATGGATGATGGTACCTATTGGGTGCTCACAGATAACGGTTTTGGGAATAAAATGAATTCCCCTGATTCTATGCTCTATTTAACTCAATATGATATTGATTTTAAAACGGGAAAAGCCAACCCGTTGAAAACAATTTTTTTCCACGACCCCAATAAAATCATTCCTTTTCATATTATTAACGAAAGCAGTGAGCAGCGTTATTTAACGGGCAGTGACTTTGATCCGGAAAGTTTTCAATTTGCAGATGGAGCCTTGTGGGTGGGAGATGAATTTGGGCCTTATCTCATCAAAATGGATTTAGATGGCAAAGTATTGGCGCTATTTGAAACGCAAGTTGAAGGCAAGAAAGTCGTTTCTCCTGACCACTACACACTGACAACACCAGGTAAACCTGCGGATAAAGTCGCCTTCCAAATCAATCGCTCAAAAGGTTTTGAGGGAATGGCATCATCGCCGGATGGCACCAAACTTTATCCAATGCTGGAAGGCGCTTTGTGGCAAGAAGATAAGCAAGATTATGAGAATGTGAACGGCAAGAGAGCTGCGCGTATTCTTGAATTTGATGTGAAAAAACAGGATTGGACGGGGCGCAGTTGGTTATATGTTTTTGAAGATAATCAAAATGCGATTGGTGATTTTAACCTGATTGATGACACTCACGGTTTGATTATCGAACGTGATAATGGCGAAGGCACTGCGGATAAAGCATGTGCGGAAGGTGCAACAAACAAAGAAAATTGCTTTAGCAATTTAGCCAAATTTAAACGTGTTTATCGTATTGAGTTTTCGGATAAAAATGTAGGCGGTGCAGTGGATAAGCAAGCCTATATTGACCTGATGAGCATCCAAGATCCTAATAATCTAGCCAGAAAACCGCTAAATGATGGGGTATTTACCTTCCCATTCTTTACGATTGAAAACGTGGATGTCGTGGATAATGAACATATTATCGTCGGTAACGATAATAACTACCCGTTCTCTTCCAGCCGTGAACCCAATCAAGCGGATGATAATGAATTTATTTTGCTGAAAGTACCCGAGTTATTGAAGTAATTCGTCATCGGTTATATCGGTATGAAGTAGAACGTGTAAATGGATCCTTGTTTTTCCCTTGGTTTGATATTTGCTCGGGTTATCCCCGAGCGTTTTTCTTTTTAGGGATTAATCTTTTTTTACTTCTAAAGCAGGTGGCTTCATCATTAAAGTAAAAAATAGGATCACGATAACCGGAGCGGCAATGGTCAAAAATGCAGGAGTAAAGCTGCCTGTAATATCCTTAATTGCCCCTGCGATAAATGGTGCTAAACAGGCAATTGTTGAGATTAAATTGACGACGGAGAACAACTCTAAATAAGGCCCGCGACCAAAATAATTAGACAGTAAAACACTGGAGGCTAAGAAGGTCATGCCGTAGCCGACACCCACACAAATCACGAACAAAATCAGCCAGAACCATGATGTGGAGATACTCAGTGCCACTACGCCAAGCACCATGATAATTAGGCTACCAATCAATAAACGTTTCGGCTCCAGCCATTCACCTGCTGCGCCCCCTAAGAAGCGCGAAAATGCATTCACAAACGCCATGGTACTTAGCAAGGAAACTGCGATGGTCATGCCAAATCCGCGTTCTTCAATATGTGCAACGGCAAAACTATTCACGGTGATCCCGCACCATAAGAAAGAGGTATAAGTTGCGGCAATTAAATAGAATTGCCAAGTGCGTAATGCGCGGCGAACGGTCCAAACTTCAGCGGTACGATAAATAGGCTTATTCGCATGACTGACTTGTTTTTGCATTATTTTCTTGGCGTGTTCTTGTTCTTTTTTCCCTTCACGCAATGCCAAGATAGTGATGATGGTGACAATACTCAGATAAACTGCACACAATACCCAGTGCATCCGCCAAGAGCCTAATTGATTCGATGCGTAGAAGTAAATCCAAGGACCGGCAACGCCGCCTAATCCACCAATTGTGAAATACAATCCAAATGCCAGAGATTGTTTTTCAAATAGGCGAGAAAGTACATAGGTGCCCGGAACGGTCGCTAATAGTGTAAACCCGATGCCAATCAAGGCGGTTCCTAAGAAATAGGTGCTGATAGCTTCGGTGGAATAGAGGCTATAGAAGCCAGAGCAGAACACCAGCATACCTAAAAGCAGCGTGAGACGAACACCGACTTTACGTATTAGCAATGAGGGTAGAAAGCTCGCTAAACCGCAGGTTAACCCGAGTAAAGTAAAACCAAAGCCTGCCTCAGTCCAACTCCACTTTAATTCGCCGATCATACTCGGTAATACTACGCCTAATGAGGTGAAGGTGGTGGCAGTAGCAAGGAAATAAACCAGTCCGAGGAGAATAAGAATCGACCATTGGTATAACGGACTAAACGGTGAGGCTTGTGTTTCTGGCATATGCACTCCAGTGGCGCCCTAGTGAGTTAGTCATCACTCACAAGTAATCACTATAAAAGTAGGGCAAAAAATAGCACAATGCCCGAAATATCACTTTCGGGCACGAATAGCGCTATTTTCCCTATTTTTGGCGAGAGTACCAGCCTAATTTTGTTTTTGCCCACTCAATGCCACTTTTATACTCATTTGGCAGCATTGGGATCAAATTATCGAGGGTATTTTCGAGCTGATGGACATCGCTATGAGTCAGATTTAAGTGACCCACTTTACGTACAGGGCGAACTTCTTTCTCATACCAATGTAAATGGACTAAAGACAGATTTAACCATTCTTGGTTAACATCAGTGCCAATTAAATTGACCATCACAGCAGGGCTGAAAACTTCTGGCGTCGGCATCGGTAAATTTAAAATCGCGCGTAAGTGAAGCTCGAATTGGCTAATAGATGCGCCGTTTTGAGTCCAATGTCCACTATTATGAACGCGTGGGGCGATTTCGTTGATCAGCAGTTTATCGCCAACCACAAAACATTCCATTGCCATCACACCGACATACCCTAACTCATCCATCACGGCACTGAGCATCGCTTGTGCTTGTTGTTGCTGGACAGGGTTTGCATCAGGGAAAGCGACGCTGGTGCGTAAAATCCCTTCTTGGTGAAGATTATGGGTGATTGGGTAGAATACGGATTCGCCGGATTGACTACGAGCACCAATCACGGAGACTTCAGCATCAAATGGGATCCCTTGCTCTACGATACATTCACCGTAAATTTCTGCTGGGAGGTTTTGTTCGTCACCGGGGCGAACACGCCATTGGCCGCGGCCATCGTAGCCACCTGTTCTGCGTTTCACGATCAAAAAATCACCCAGAGTGGCGAATAGTTCTGGCCATTGGTCTAGTGATTCTAATAGTGCCCAAGGCGCTGTCGATAAATTTAACGAGTCGAACAGGCTTTTTTGTGGGAAGCGGTCAGCTAACCGAGGAAAAATATCACGGTTAATAAATGCATTATGACGTGCTAACTCTTTGGTTAATGGGGTTTCAGGCCAGCGCTCAATTTCAGCCGTGATCACACTTTGCTGATAAGGAACGGCTTCAGGCTCGGCATCTAACCCAACCGGAAAGACAGAAATGCCTAGCGGTTCGCCTGCTTGGCGCAACATGCGACCTAATTGACCGTTACCAAGGACACAAACCGGTTTCATTACGCTTCCCTCGGATCTGGGTTATTTAATACGTCGTTGGTTTGTGCTTCACGCCATGCGGATAAGCGATTGAATAGCTCGCTATCATGAGTGGCTAAAATTTGTGCGGCTAGCAGAGCGGCGTTAGCTGAGCCTGCTTTCCCAATAGCAAGTGTGCCAACGGGAATGCCTTTTGGCATTTGAACGATAGAATACAGGCTATCGACACCACTTAATGCCGCACTCTGTACAGGGACACCAAGGACGGGAACCAGCGTTTTGGCGGCTAACATTCCTGGTAAATGAGCTGCACCACCGGCACCTGCGATGATCACATCAAAGCCATTCTGTTTGGCATTTTCAGCAAAGGAAAACAGTTTATCTGGCGTGCGGTGTGCGGAAACAATTTCAACATGGAAAGGTAGTTGCAGTTCGGTCAGCACGTCAGCGGCATGCTGCATGGTTGTCCAATCACTTTTAGAACCCATAACAATGGCGATTTTTGCCGCAGATTGAGCAGGAACTTGGGCAGTCATTTGGTGTGATCCCTGTATTGAAAAATATCACCCTAAGGGTGGGAATGTGAATTGTCCCGATCATATCACGGTAATTAGGTAAGGAAAACGTTTGCGTGATTATAAAGTAAGCAAACGGTCGTACTGACGACCAACAATTTACCTAGGTGTCTTTATCAAGATAGAAATGCTAAAAAGGAACTATGTTAAAAAGGAACTATGTTAAAAAGGAAAGAAAATAAGCTCAATGCCGTTTTCGTTGATCACAAAGGCGGAACCTTCGCTGTGCCATGCGCCTAAAACTCCACGAAAATGAAGTTGACCACCGATATTAATCTCGTGGATAGCAGGGCGATGCGTATGTCCGTGGATCATCCATTGTGCTTGGTGGCGGTTTAAGGCATCAATCACTGCGTCAGAATTGACGTCCATAATGGCTTCGGATTTCATACTGCTGGCATATTGGCTATTGCGACGCATCTTTTGCGCAATACGGCGGCGAATAAAGAGCGGTAGAAGTAAAAATACCCGTTGGATCCAAGGAGTATGGACTTTTTTACGGTAGTTTTGATAAGCGGCATCGTCGGTGCATAACGTATCGCCGTGCATAATTAAAATACGCTTATCATAAAGTTCAAGTAAAGTTTCTTGGGGTAAAATCGTCATGCCACACTGCTTTGCATAACGTTGACCCAATAAAAAATCGCGATTGCCATGAATGAAATAACAAGGAATTCCACGTTCACTCAGCTGTTTTAAGGCTTGAGCGATTTGCTGATGCAAGGGGGTATTATCATCGTCGCCAATCCAATAATTGAAAAAATCACCGAGGATATACAGGCTATCGGCGTGGATGGCTTGCTGTTCAATAAAAGCAAGAAAACCGGCGGTGATCGCCGGTTCATCTTCACTTAAATGCAAGTCTGCAATGATATAAGTGGACATAAATTCAGGGATTACTCACTGACAGTCACTTTTTCAATCACTACGTCTTCGCGAGGTACGTCTTGGTGGAAACCACTGCGACCTGTTGAAACGCCTTTGATTTTGTCAACAACATCCATGCCTTCAACCACTTCAGCAAATACGCAGTAACCCCAGCCATCTGGGCGCTCTGAACGGAAGTTTAAGAAGTCATTGTCAGCGACGTTGATGAAGAATTGTGCTGTTGCTGAGTGTGGATCGTTAGTACGAGCCATTGCTAATGTACCGCGGCTGTTTTTCAGTCCGTTATTAGCTTCGTTCTTGATAGGCGCTTTAGTGTCTTTTTGGTTCATGCCCGGCTCAAAACCACCGCCTTGGATCATGAAGCCGTTAATAACACGGTGGAAAATGGTATTATTGTAGAAACCTTCGCGGCAGTAGGTTAAAAAGTTTTCGACAGTAACGGGTGCTTTGTCTGCGAAAGTTTTGATAACGATGTCACCGTGATTGGTATGAAATGTAACCATAATAGCTATCCTGAATAATTGTTTTTTATGCGCTAACTTGCGAAAGCGTTGAGATCAGCAAGTTTATATCACAGATAAAACCTGACTTGAAGCGACAGTGTGTTTGCAAAATAGGTTATCCCATAACAGTGACCTAATAAATAAGGCGATAAAGTCAGGCGCTAACCTTGCTTTCTTCGGGTGATCGCGATTCAATACCGTGCTATTTTCGTAAGGTTGAATCTGGATATTTTATCCTCAACATCGCGATAATCTGATGTATGATAGATATACACGTACTAATAAAATGGAAATAAAAAGATGCTACAGATTTTCAATACACTGAGTCGTCAAAAAGAAGAATTTAAACCCATCCATGCTGGAAAGATTGGGATGTACGTGTGTGGCATCACCATTTACGATTTGTGTCATATTGGTCACGGTCGTACCTTTGTGGCTTTCGATGCAATTAGCCGCTATTTACGCTATTTAGGCTATGACCTGAATTATGTGCGCAACGTGACGGATATTGATGACAAAATCATTAAACGTGCCGCTGAAAATAATGAAAGCGTGGAAGAGTTAACGACGCGCATGTTAGCGGAAATGCATAAAGATTTTGATGCATTAAATATCCTACGTCCAGACAGCGAACCGCGTGCTACTCGCCATATTCATGAAATCATTGAGCTAACTGAAAGCTTGATTGAGCGCGGTCATGCTTATGTTGCAGATAATGGCGATGTCATGTTTGAGGTCAAAACTGATCCAAATTACGGCTTATTATCTCGCCAAGATTTAGACCAGCTTCAAGCGGGTGCCCGTGTTGAAGTGGCTGATGTAAAACGTAATCCAATGGACTTCGTGTTATGGAAAATGTCCAAAGAGGGTGAACCAAGCTGGGAATCGCCTTGGGGATTAGGTCGTCCAGGTTGGCATATTGAATGTTCGGCAATGAACAGCAAAACATTAGGCAACCATTTTGATATTCATGGCGGCGGTTCAGATTTAATGTTCCCGCACCATGAAAATGAAATTGCACAATCTACTTGTGCCCATGATGGTCCGTACGTTAATTACTGGATGCACTCCGGTATGGTGATGGTTGATAGAGAGAAAATGTCTAAATCTCTTAATAACTTCTTTACCATCCGTGATGTATTAGAATACTACGATGCAGAAACTGTACGTTATTTCCTGCTTTCGGGTCACTATCGTAGCCAATTGAACTATACCGAAGAGAACTTAAAGCAAGCCCGCACCGCGTTAGAGCGTCTGTATACCGCACTGCGTGGTACGGATAAATCGGCTGCACCAGCAGGCGGTGAAGTGTATAAGAGCCGTTTCTGTGAAGCGATGAATGACGACTTCAATACACCAGAAGCTTATTCGGCATTGTTTGATATGGCGCGTGAATTAAACCGCCTGAAAACTGAAAATATGGATGCAGCAAACGGCATGGCGGCTCAATTACGTGAGCTGGCAAAAGTGCTGGGGCTGTTAGAGCAGGATCCTGAAACTTTCTTGCAAGGTGGTGCACAAGGCGAAGATGATGCGGAAGTCGCAAAAATCGAAGCGCTGATTAAACAGCGTAACGATGCGCGTCAAAGTAAGGATTGGGCGCTGGCGGATCAGGCGCGCGATGCTTTAACGTCAATGGGAATTGTGTTAGAGGATTCGTCTGCGGGCACTACGTGGCGTCGCAAGTAGTTCGTCATATTTCGTGCTGTGGCGGTGTTGGCGTCACTCGGCTACGGGTCACATACTCATGTATGCTCCCCGAGATATCCTTGTTAGCCGCCTAGCCACAACACGAACTATTTAGAATACTATTCTTTGGTATATTTTGTACGGTGGCGCCTTGCTACAATTCGAATAATTTAGGTAAACAGAAAATTTTAAGTGAAATATACACCCTAAAAATACAACTTTTTAGTGGTAATATTTAGATAGATGTAGGTTAACAAATAAGAACAAAACCCACTAAAAATGATCTGTTTTTGGTGGGTTTTTTTATGGATGCTGCGGCTAAATTTGCAAGCGTGAGGTGGGGCGGTTATCGATACTGTTAAGTGAAATGTTAACAATGGATTTTAATATTGGGTCATCGAAACGGTGAATTCACTCACGATGAAAATAGAGATAAGGCTAAATATGCTTCCAATAAACGCTAATCGACTAACTGTATCGCAATCGACAGAATTTCCAGCATCATCACACACAAGCCATTTCCCTGAACGCATTAAATCCATCCAAAATATCTCCGAACTTAGCCCTCATTTGTCTGAAACAAAATCCGTCAAAAGAAATAGACTAAAGTTAAAATTAGATATTTTAGCCACTGTTCAGCGCTCTGAATTTGATAAGCTGTTAGAGAAAACGAATGCACTTATTGATGAAAAAAACATTGAATACGACACGGAGAATAGAGGGCAGCGATATCCCAATATTGGTAGTGCGAAACACACGCAAATATCTATACGGAGTGCCAATAAATCCATTGTGAGCCTTGCTGCTAATCGGCTACAAGTGGGGAGTGAAAATTTAGCCATTCGCTGCCAATACCCCCAAGATAATGCTCAAGCCATTGAAAATCATCTATCTATGCTTATGGCAAACAAGACTCCGATATTAGTCGTCTTAGCATCAAAAAATGAGATCCACGGCTCTATTTTTCAAAAAGATAAGCTGCCACCTTACTTTATGAGTAATCAAAAATATGGCGCCATTGAAGTTACCACTAGGCGAGAAAAAAAAGACTATAAAGTAGTCCCTAAACAAATCAATGTAGGAGAAAAATCATTAGAGTTTAGCCAATATAAAATGGATATTTTTAATGGCTATAAAAAGCATTCAATCCCTGTGATCCACGTGACTAATTGGGATGATGGGGGAACGGTGACAACGGAGGAGTTAGTTAAATTAAACCAGCTCATTAGAATCATCAATGAAGGTCGCTTATTTGAACTCTATAAAAATCAAGGAGTAGAAATAGAAGGAGAAAATAAACCGCTTCCCGTTATTCATTGCAAAGCTGGCGTTGGCCGAACTGGGGTATTAGCGGCATGCATGCAGTGGAGAAAGGCAGGAAATAAACTATCGATGGAAAATATCGTATTAGCGTTACGGGAAACAGGAAGCCCGAATATGGTCCAGAATGAAGCACAATATCGGCAATTACAAGAATTCACAAATGCACCATTATCCCCAACAAAAACAAGCAGTAAGTGGGCTTTTTGATTGGGTAACAAAAGGTAAGCTGAACAGAGCTCAGCTCACCTCTATCAAGGGTGCTGTGAGAACTACTCTTGCACCTTGATTTGTTCGCTTCCCATAGAAACGACTTTGCCTGCGACAATTTTGCAGCGTTTACGTGTTTCAACAACGCCATCAACTTGCACTAAGCCATCAGCAATCATTGATTTTGCCATCGCGCCACTTTCCGCCCAACCTTCAATTTTTAGCAGGTCGCATAGCTCAATATGGGGATGACCATCAAGATGAAAAATATCCATTGTGACTCCAAATTACATTAAATATCGTGGTACTCTTCGCACGCTTGTAGCGTGTTTTGAATCAGTGTAGCCACGGTCATTGGCCCAACACCGCCCGGTACGGGTGTGATCCATGCAGCGCGTTTTGACGCTTCATCGAAGTCAACATCTCCAGTCACTTTGCCATTTTCTAAGCGGTTAATACCCACATCGATAACGATAGCGCCCGGTTTGATCCATTCGCCTGGAATAAAGTTAGGTTTACCCACAGCCACGACCAGTAGATCCGCATTACGGGCATGCTGTTCGAGATCTTTGGTAAAGCGATGGGTGACGGTGGTGGTGCAGCCCGCTAATAATAATTCAAGGCTCATCGGACGACCAACAATATTTGATGCGCCAATGATAACGGCATTTAAACCGTAGGTATTAATGTCATAACGCTCAAGTAAGGTAACAATCCCTCTTGGCGTACAAGGACGCAGGCGAGGGGCACGTTGACATAAGCGCCCGACGTTATAAGGGTGGAAACCATCGACGTCTTTATCGGGATGAATGCGTTCGATCACTTTGACGTTATCGATGCCAGCAGGTAATGGTAACTGAACTAAGATGCCATCAATTTCATTATCTTGGTTAAGGTCATCAATCAGCTTGAGCAATTCAGCTTCAGTGGTCGTGTCTGGTAAATCATAGGAGCGAGAAATAAAGCCAACTTCTTCGCAAGCACGTCGCTTACTGCCAACATAAATTTGAGAAGCGGGATTAGCGCCTACGAGAATAACGGCAAGCCCTGGAGCTCGTTTACCATTGGCAATACGAGTTTGTACTTTTTGAGCAACTTCCTGTCTAATTGCTTGCGCAATCGTTTTCCCATCAATAATTTTTGCTAACATCTGTAACTTAATCCATATATGAGACACGGGGGATGCCTCTATTTTGTCAGAACTTGCTAGCAATGTCAGGTCTATCTGATAGATAAAGTAACCATATCGTTATTTAAGTAGTGAAAAGCCATTGACTCGGCGCTCAGCAACCGTATAATTCAACGCCATCAGCCAGATAGGCTGTCTGCGCACATAATGCGCCCTTAGCTCAGTTGGATAGAGCAACGGCCTTCTAAGCCGTAGGTCACAGGTTCGAATCCTGTAGGGCGTACCATTTCGAAGTCAATGGACATCAACCGATGTCTTTTTTTATGCCTAAAATTCAGTGGATTAGCTGATTTTAACCTTTCTTCGTTCAACTGACGTCTACCTATATCAACCTACATCAAGTAATATTTGTTGGTATATGCGTTGGTACATACAGGTTCAATGAATTTTTATACCAACACAAACTCATGGGAGTTCCTATATGGCACTAACAGATGTGAAGGTAAGAACGGCAAAGCCTGCCGATAAAGGATACAAACTCACTGACGGTGAAGGAATGCACCTTTACGTGCATGCTAATGGCTCTAAATACTGGCGGCTACAATATCGATTCGACGGAAAACAAAAAACATTAGCGCTTGGTGTTTACCCTGAAATTTCTTTAGCTGATGCAAGGCAGCGTAGAGATGAAGCAAAACGTCAAATAGCTAACAACATTGATCCTTCAGAACAGAAAAAGCTTGAAAAGATAGAACGCAAATCGGCGGTTAATAATACATTTCAAGCAGTAACCCTTGAGTGGCACGAATATAAAAAGCCAAACTGGTCTAAAGGTTATGCAGAAGATCTGATGGAGTCATTTGAAAATGACATTTTTCCTGATCTAGGTAAAAGGCCAATTGCTGAAATTAAGCCACTAGAAGTACTCAGTACGTTGCGTAAACTAGAAAAAAGGGGAGTGCTAGACAAGTTACGTAAGATCCGTCAAGCATGCAACCAAGTCTTCAGATATGCGATTGTAACGGGCAAAGCGGAATACAACCCTGCCTCTGAACTTGCTAGCGCATTAACACCTCCTAAAGCACAACACTATCCACATTTGCTTGCTAACGAATTACCTGAATTTCTTAATGCATTAAATCATTATTCAGGTAGCCCAATTACTCGGCTAGCAACTAAAATCCTGATGTTAACAGGTGTGAGAACTATTGAGCTACGTTTAGCAGAATGGGGTGAGTTTGATTTCGAACGCTGTATTTGGGAGATCCCCAAAGAAAGAATGAAAATGCGCCGCCCACATCTAGTTCCATTATCGACTCAAGTCATCACGGCATTACGTGAAGTTCAAGCTATTACAGGACGCTATAAGTTGGTATTCCCCGGTAGAAATGACATTACCAAGCCAATGAGCGAAGCGAGTGTTAATCAGGTCCTTAAACGTATTGGTTATCATGGAAAAGCGACTGGACATGGTTTTAGGCACACAATGAGTACTATCTTGCATGAGAAGGGATTCAATACTGCATGGATTGAGCTTCAACTCGCTCATGTTGATAAGAATACCATCCGTGGTACGTATAACCATGCTCAGTACCTTGAAAACAGAAGAGAGATGATCCAGTGGTATGCGGACTATATTGATGAGTTGGAGTGTGGGGTAGGGAATGTGGTGAGTGTGAATTTTAAGTGATAAATAGCCATCTTTATGTTTAGATGTAAAGATGGCTATTAATGTGTTAAATTTAAATGACTGTTCTTTTCCATATATTACCATATCCGGGAGAGTCAGATATTGGAGGGTAGATCGGTTTTCCTATTTGAATAGTCATCGGAATAGGGAAATCAACACCAACTAATGCGATCTCACCTTGTTTTAGACTTGGTAAGAATGAAGCAGCTGATTTATCAATTTCTCCACATGCCCGTTCAACAACTTCACGGTCTCTATCATTTGTGAGTCTATGTACTAACAGTGTACCAATTTGACTAAGAACTCCTTCTGTAATATCTCTCGGGCGTTGGGTTGTTAAACAAATATTTAACCCATATTTACGTCCTTCTTTAGCGATCATTTCAAAAGCATCAAGTTTTATAGAATGATCCTCTGAGCCAACTCTTTTTCCTAGAAAATTATGAGCTTCGTCAACTATTACTAATAATGGTTGTGTTCTAAATGTTTCACATCTTGCTAAAGTTAATAACTTTCTTCCAATAACGTTGGCTAAAATTTCTCTAGCAAAAAATTCATAGCTGATATCACTTAGACATAAGCGCAGAACACGTTTATTGGAAATTAGGAAATCATTTAATATATCACCAAGTTTTAATACTTTTTCATCTCCATGAAATACTGATTTTAGAGAACTTGAATATGTCACTGCTTGAATTCTTGTTAATAATGAGGAACAGTAACTAAGATCTTGGGTTGCAGCATTACCCCACGAGTCATCTCCATTATCATAATTACACTCCTGTACTATTTGCTGTATGAGTTTTGTTACATCAAATGGTTGGCTTGGGTCATCAACAAGTTTAGAGTTATCTCCGGTATTCATAGCTCTCCGATAATCAGCCTTCGGTTGTTTTATTTTGCGTAAAATACCATTGGTTGCAATTGTAGGGTCTATAGATACTAACCTAAGACTTTTAATTGCTTCTTTTAGTTTTGGACCTTGGACTTTTCCTGATGGGTCAAACATAGCAATAAAATCTGATTCAATGAAATCAGTTGGGGGTATGCGAAACTCAAGAGATGATTCATATTTATTAATAGGATCACCTAAGTGAAAGTGTGAGCAATATTCAGAAGCGAATGATCTATATTCGCTAGTTGCATCGATAATTATTGTTTTTGAATTCTCATAATTAGAGCATTCTTCTATTAATTTTGCAGTGGTCCAACTTTTGCCTCCGCCAGTCGCACCTAAAATAGCACAGTGCCTACCAAATAATTTATCTGGTTCAACTGTAACAATGCTTGATTCTCCACCAGCAATATGACCTAGAACGATTCCAATTTTTTCATCATTATTATCCTTAATACCTTTATTAATGAGTTCTGGTATTAAAGATATAAATTCTAATGGAGCAGAATAGATGATGTCACCTAATCTAGGGTATGCTTTAATTCCTGAATCAATACGTAAGTTAGATGGATCAATAGTACCAAGAAGCTGTATAATACCAATAGCATCAATTTTTTTATTATGTATTGATTCATTAGATATATCCCCACGCTCATATTCGGGTACTTTAACTTCAATTAATCGTCCCAAAACAATTGATTGTTGTCCTTCAATTAATAGAATTTCACCAACTTCTCCTATACCGTATCGATCTCCATTCATGTACGTACCACTAATTTCTCCTACATAAATTAAATTGGCTCTAACGGCTTGTGAATAAATGGAGGAGACGACTCCAACTTTTAAATAACTATTTAATATTCCACCTTTGAGAGCTTGGTTAATCATATTCAATCATTTACTCCAATTTTTTTTATTACATTGGCTAATTGTTCCGCTGGGGTTAATGCTTTAAGGTTAGGCACTAAATTAACGAAATCTTTAAAAGATGCATTTAAAAAATGAATGTCATGACCAGATAAAGATAGTTCTTTAAATAGCGTCCAGTATTTACTAGAACCATTTTTGCCATTATTCAAAATATGTGATGTGCATTTGAAATCTACTATAATTAATCTCATGCTAGGATTTGATTTTATTGCAGAATAAATAGGTTCTGAAATATGGTCATCATTAAAACCAAAGCCAGAAATAACTAGACAGCTATTTTTTTTACGTAAAAAATCTAGAAATCGAGAGAGCAATTCTAGATGCGGCTGGATGAATGCTTGTTGGTATTTACCTTTAGCAGGGTAAATAAGGCATGCATTTGTTGCTATTGGATTTTGGTCTTCATATATTTGTCCATTTTTTCTTAGCCAACTAACTGAACCATGAAGTTTAAATAATTGGAATACACCTTCAACAAAGTCATGATCATTTTCATCTCTTTTTATCACATCATAATTAAAATATTTACCATCAAACCGTCTAATGCCTGTGTATGAAAATCCATCTACAACCATCATTCCTAATTCAGAAGCCGCGGTTTCAAATGTGAGATCGTAATTTGTGGTAAATATTTTAAGCCTTGGGTCTCTAACTCTTCTCCTCCCCATTTTTTGTAATAAATTAATATATGAGGAAAGGTCACTACTATCCTTCTCTAAAAAAGAACGACACTTATCTAAAATAATCGTTTTAACGTTATTTAGAAACTGTAATACTTCTTCATCATCTTGGAATGCTAATAAAGCTTCACAGTTTGAAAGAAAATGTTCAATATTAGGGTAGTTTCGTTCAGAATATTTAACTTTTTGACATACTGAAAGCGCCTCAGGTTTTAGCTCACCATTACTAGTTGCTGTTGGGTCACTCCACATAGCATTTTTCCATAATTCCCACATGCTTGGTCCACCAACATCACCAAGTGAAGTACCACTGCCAGCAAAAAAAGAAAGGTTGGGAAATTGCAGCGATTTTAATAATAGATCGTTAATGTAATGTTGGTTATCTTGCAATTCTTTTTTTTGAGCTTCATTAAGAGGCTGTGGTGTCAATGGAGGGGAACCTGCATTTTTTAATGCTTCATTTTCAATAAAGTCGCGATTCCAAATATAAGATTGAAAATCTAATGCTTTCCATTCATTACTGCCGGGGGGTAAAAACGATATATGACCTTCAGGGATATTGACCATTTCCTATCCTTAACATTGTGCACATGAGGTACATTTTTCTCACTATCATAGCTTATGTCGTTTCATTAGGCACTAATGCCATTTAACTTATGAATTGCAATATAATTTTCATTTCAAAGCTACGGCTGATAATACGTTAAGTAGGTTAAAATAGTATAATGAAGCGTAAAACTTGTTTTTCCCACAGTTTATAAGTGATTATTGAATAGTTTTATAGAACAATACATATATGCTTTGACGTATGTAGTTTTTGGGGGTAATTTGAGGTCATAGATAGCTAAAGAGGTACACATGGAACCATTACAACTGTTTAAAATTTTAGGTGATCAAACAAGGCTCGATATCGTGTTGCTTTTGAAAGCATCTGGTGAGCTATGTGTCTGTGATATCTATACGGCCTTGAATTTATCGCAACCAAAGACTTCTCGACACCTAGCAATGCTAAGAGAATCAGGTCTTTTGCTCGATTCAAAACATGGTAAATGGGTTCATTATCGTTTATCTCCGGCATTACTAGCTTGGGTGAAAAGTATCATTGATGTCACCTATGCCACAGAGAAAAATAGAGTTGCAGGTTTGCTTAAGAGTCTAGAGACAAAAGAGTCTGCGAGTAGCTGTTCTATATAAAAATAAAAATTTTTAAGTTAACATATTCGAAAAATCATATATAAGGTTGAGGTATGAAAAAACTAGAAGTATTTGATCCCGCATTATGTTGTAGCACTGGTGTTTGCGGAACCGAAGTCGATCAAGCATTGGTAGACTTCGCAACAGATGTGGATTGGTTAAAAAAACAAGGGGCAAGTATAAGGCGTTTTAATTTAGCGCAAGAGCCTATGGAGTTCGTTAACAACACAAAAGCAAAAATATTTTTGGAAACCGCAGGTGCCGAGTCACTTCCACTATTGATTCTGGATGGTGAGATTGTGTTGACTGGTCGATACCCAAAACGACATGAGCTAGCCAGATGGTTTGGTATTCGCCTGAATATTGAAAAAGCCGAAATTGTTAAATCGTGTTGTGGTAATGGTAAAACGTGTTGTTAACAGGAGCAATAAAATGAAATTTTTAGATAACACACCTAATTATTTATTTTTTACTGGAAAAGGTGGTGTGGGTAAAACCTCTATTTCCTGTGCGACCGCAATTAAGTTGGCTGAAAAAGGGAAAAAAGTCTTACTGGTGAGCACTGATCCAGCTTCTAATGTTGGGCAAGTATTCTCTCAATCGATAGGCAACAATATTAAGCCAATAACATTGGTTCCAAATCTATTTGCTATTGAAATAGACCCTCAAGCCGCAGCCGAAGAATATCGAAACAAAATTATTAATCCAATCAAAGAAAGTTTACCTGAAGCGGTAATTCAAAGTATTACGGAACAGCTATCAGGTGCCTGTACAACAGAGATTGCAGCTTTCGATGAATTTACTGGATTGTTAACTAATACCGAAATTACGGGGCAATTTGACCATATCATTTTTGATACCGCACCAACGGGGCATACCATCCGTTTATTACAACTCCCGAGTGCGTGGAGTGATTTTATTAGTGACAATCCTGATGGTGCGTCATGTTTAGGGCCAATGTCTGGTCTTGATAAACAACGTGAGCAGTACAGTATGGCGGTGGAAGCGTTGAGTGATAAATCACTAACAAGGCTAGTCTTGGTTGCACGACCTCAGTCTGCCGCATTGAGGGAAGTTGCAAGAACCTATAGTGAGTTGTCATCTCTGGGTATCAAAAATCAGCAATTGATTGTCAATGGTGTTTTCCCTGAAACGGCGGTGACTGAAAATGATAAGTTATCCCATGCGCTCTACTCTCGTGAACAAGCGGCATTAGCGTCTATGCCTGAAGCCCTACGCTCGTTACCTGTCGATATTCTTTATTTACAAAATATCAATATGGTGGGTGTCGATGCACTGAAGCAGTTGTTATCGAATGACATGCCACAAGTTCCAACTATTACCCCGACAAAACAACCTATTTCTTTACCTACCTTGTCAGAACTGGTTGGCAAAATATCTCAGCAACAGCATGGGCTGGTTATGTTAATGGGCAAAGGTGGTGTAGGGAAAACAACGATTGCGGCATCAATCGCAGTTAAATTGGCAGAAAAAGGGCTTGATGTACATCTGACCACATCTGATCCAGCCGCGCATATTGAATCAACCCTCGATGGTGTTTTACCCAACCTTCAAGTTAGCCGAATTGATCCTATCGCTGAAACTGAGCGTTATCGTAATTATGTCTTAGAAACAAAAGGGAAAGGTTTAGATGAAGAGGGGCGTGCATTACTTGAGGAAGATTTACGCTCTCCATGCACAGAAGAAATTGCGGTATTTCAGGCTTTTTCTCGCATCATTAGAGATGCGGGTAAACGTTTTGTCGTCATGGATACTGCGCCGACTGGGCATACATTATTACTTCTGGATGCAACAGGGGCATACCATAAAGAAATTGCTAAAAAAATGGGCGAGAAAGGTCATTATTTAACGCCGATGATGCAATTACAAGATCCTGAACGCACCAAAGTTATTATTACGACACTCGCTGAAACTACGCCTGTGCTTGAGGCGGAGAACTTACAAAATGATTTAATACGGGCAGATATACATCCGTGGGCGTGGGTAATCAATAACAGTCTATCTATCACAGAAACAACATCACCATTGTTACTTTCAAGAGCTGAACAGGAAGTCGCTCAGATTAAAAAAGTGACATCAACATTGGCAAAACGTGTTGCTATTGTTCCTTTGCTTGAAACAGAGCCTGTGGGGATATCTGCATTAAGTCAGCTTGCAGAGTAAGTTTTATTTTCTAAAAATAAAAGGTGCGGAAAAGCACCTTTTAAATGAGGTTGTTATGTTTATTGCCGCATTGATTTTTATTTTAACGATCACCTTTGTTATTTGGCAACCCAAAGGACTGGGTATTGGCTGGAGTGCCACAGTAGGGGCTGTATTGGCACTGATCTTTGGTGTGATCAGTTTTCAAGATATTCCTATTGTTTGGAACATTGTTTGGAATGCCACGGCGACATTTGTTGCCGTAATTATCATTAGCCTACTTTTAGATGAAAGTGGTTTCTTTGAATGGGCTGCATTACATGTTGCCAAATGGGGTGGGGGTAAAGGAAAACTGTTATTCAGTTATATCGTGTTACTTGGTGCAACGGTTGCGGCCTTGTTTGCCAATGATGGCGCAGCATTGATATTAACGCCCATTGTGATTGCGATGTTATTGGCACTTGGTTTCAACAAAGGCACGACATTAGCATTTGTCATGGCTGCCGGGTTTATTGCAGATACGGCGAGCTTGCCGCTGATCGTTTCGAACCTCGTGAATATCGTTTCTGCGGACTTCTTTAATATTGGATTTACTGAATATGCATCGATTATGGTGCCAGTGGATATTGCTGCAATTATTGCAACATTAGCGATGCTGCATTGGTTTTTCCGCAAAGATATTCCTAAACAATATGATGTTACCAAACTGAGTGAACCGACTTTAGCCATTAAGGACATGACAACGTTTAAAACAGGTTGGCTGGTATTGGTACTGCTACTTATTGGTTTCTTTGTCTTAGAACCATTAGGTATTCCAATCAGTGCAATTGCGGCTATTGGCGCTTTAATTCTTTGGGTGATTGCAGCCAGAGGCCATACGATTAATACCAAAAAAGTATTACGTGGAGCACCGTGGCAAATCGTCATTTTCTCTTTAGGTATGTACTTGGTTGTTTATGGTTTAAGAAATGCAGGGTTAACCGATTATCTTTCTGAAACGCTCAATTACCTTGCAGACAAAGGGTTATGGGTAGCAACAATTGGTACGGGATTTATAACTGCATTTTTATCCTCAATAATGAATAACATGCCAACGGTGTTAATTGGTGCGCTATCCATAGAAGGAAGTGAAGCATCAGGGTTAATTCAGCAAGCAATGGTTTATGCGAATGTGATTGGTGCCGATTTGGGTCCAAAAATCACACCAATAGGGAGTCTGGCTACATTGCTGTGGCTGCATGTTTTATCGCAAAAAAACATGACCATTACATGGGGATATTATTTCAAAACAGGGATTATCATGACTATCCCAGTGCTCATTGTCACACTCGTTGCTTTAGTACTTCGACTTTCACTGTTAAATTAAAGGTAACCCCATGAATGAGATCACTATCTACCATAACCCCAATTGTGGCACTTCGCGTAATACCCTTGCCATGATCCGCAATAGTGGTGTTGAGCCAACGATTATTTATTACCTAGAAACACCTCCGACTAAGGATGTGCTAGTGCAACTTATCGCCGATATGAAAATCACAGTCAGCGAATTACTCCGCAAAAATGTTGAGCCCTATGAGCAATTAAATTTAGAAAATAACCTTTATTCCGATGAGCAATTGATCGATTTTATGTTGCAGTACCCAATACTGATCAATAGGCCGATTGTTGTCACGCCGCTAGGTGTAAAGTTGTGTCGGCCATCAGAGGTCGTATTAGATATATTGCCTAATCAGCAACAAAGTGAATTTATCAAGGAAGATGGTCAAATAGTGATTGGTAGTACACGATGTAAAAATGCAAATGAAGAGGTCAGTTAAGTACAAACCCTAAGAAAGTGAATAGGATTGAGTGTTGTTGGCAACTTCAACACTCTGTATGTGTTTATGCTGTTAACTAAATAAAATATGTTGTTGTGAATAATACATAATCATTCATTATTATCTCCAGCCCCTGGTTCTCCATCTGCTTGCCAATGATCCTCTCCACCAGCTGGTAACTATTCTTGATATAGGGATGAAGCATTCCGTGAGCGACAGTAAGTTTGGTAAGTCCATTCAGTCAGAGTTGGTAATGGCGTAGCAATGTCTCATAAAGAGCATGATACTTTCTCATTGTTGAGTTTTCAGTGTGACTTAAATGTTGGTGTTACTAACGCAGAATAGGGGAGTGATGTGATGGTTAGACTCTGGATTCGGCAATACGTGCTTGTAACCAATTTTCAACTTCGCTCTTTAACCAACGAGAACTACGCCCCAGTTTTATCGGCTTTGGAAACTCCCCATCTTGGATCAATTTATAAAACCATTTATCTGTTAGTCCGGTTAAGCGGGTTATAAATTTCATATCAACGAATTGGTCATCTAATAAGGGAATTGCTTGAGTGCTCATTATTGAACTCCTGTCTTTAAAGTTAAAAGGCAGAAGGGATATCGATAAGTATTTAGGGATATCTCTCTTCCAAAAGATATCCCCCTCATGTTTTTTATTGCTAGATTAACGGCTGCATCCAAAAGAACGCTCGCCATCATCATAATATTTTGTATGCTCTTTGGCTAAGTAACGACAGCGCTGATTTAATTCGAATATCGTACTTTCATTGTTGGCATTATTGTTATCTAGCCAAGTAACAGCGTTATCTGGGATATGAACTAAATAACGCTCATTCACACCAATAGCACTACACCATGCCTGCTGTATTAATGCATAGAGTGTTCCTTCAGTTTTGATGAAATCACCTAGGTTCCAATAAACATCTTTATTTAATAGCAAAAGTATATGGTAGTGTTTTTTGTTTTTTATCTCACCAAACTCTCTGACCCATACATAAAACAAAGGGCATGAATGGTTACGCTTCCATATTTTATTTTTACGTTTTAGGTCAGCATTTATTTTTGCTTTTAACGATTCAAAAAATCGGGTGATGGCATTGGAGTCACTTAAGTGAAGTATATCTGATGAAGGAAAGCGCAAGTCCACTCGAATAGCAGTAACTCGATTATAGGTTAAGAGCGATTTACGGATGGTGTGGTTTATCTTTTGAATGTAATGCTTGTTGTGGGTGTTTCTAGACATGATTGATACCTTTGGTTGGTTTTATTTTCATATCTAGAATGGATGTTGTTAAAAATAAGAATTCATCACTTTAGAAAAATGATGAGCATATGAATTAGTGAGTCAGTGACAGGGTAATGATTAATGTTCTAGGTGTAGTTATGGGATAGGTTTTCTTTATTAATATAATACTATACCAACACGGCTGGGCTCTTCTCTATTTCACCACAGATACCGTGATAGAGCGCTTTTGAACAAAGGTGAACTGATGCTTTTTCAAGTAGTTCAACTCTGATATTAGCTTATCTAAAGATTAGTCTTCATTCTAATAATAATTTGTGTTGTTATAGTGATTTTCAACACATAAATACTGATTGTTATGTAGCATAATAACATCTTAAATACTACGTAAAATACAGCGTAAAGGTCTGCAAAAAATACTAGGTGGAGAGAGTGTATGATAAGTGTAGATGTAAATGATAATTATTTAGAGTGTAGACAATATTATGCTGTCCTATTCAGTATGCTTTCAGTAAAAACACTATTACTTGAAGATTTTTATAAAATGATTATCGAGGCAAGAGGTAAGAATGTTAATACGTTAATTAGTGAGTTGAATCAGCATGTCGGGAATGTCTTAAATAATGTTGATCATTATTTAAGAGAGGTGGAAAGAAAAACTATTCCAATAGAACAACTATCTTTTTTAAGGGATGAAAGAATATCATTTGTTATCTTAAACTTTCTCATGAAGTTGTATAATAAATACCTTATAGAAATGGATCACAAATCAATTATGGCTGGGGTGTATAATTATTCACCTTTAAATTTGAGTCCAATGATGGGTAAAAATATACCTTTTCATTATATTGTTTGTTTTTTGGATTTTATAGTTTTATTTATGACCCCTAAAGATTTTAATGCAATAGTTTTTCAAATGAGAGATAAAGCTTTATCTATTACTAAAGAGTATCCAGATCCTTTTTCATTTTTGTCAAAAAAAACTGAAGCGTTAAAATGGATAGGAGAGAGGATGATGCGTGAAAATATTGCTGCTGATGATGATGTTAATGTTCTTATTAAAAATCAGAAATGGAAAATCATTGTTTCCTGTTTTGATTATTGGGCTGTTATTTCAACCGTAGAACGTGTAAAGCTTTTTTTATTTCAAACAAAGAAAGCATGGAGCCAAAAAAAGTATCGTGATGGAGTTAAAGATAAGGCTGTACTCAATACATATATTTCAAAGTCATCTATGTTGAAATTAAAAGAAATAGCTAAAAATCATAATAAAAATATTAACGAAATTATCGAGGCGATGATTGAGGAAATTGTTTTGCCACGAGATCCACTTAAAGAACTTATATCGTTAGTTGAAAAGAAAAATTAAAACAATTTCAAATATATATTATTACCTTGAATGATGATGAATTTATTTTCAAGGAAGCAATATGAACGAATATCCTGAATTAGGAAGGGTTATTTCTGCCTTTCCTGCTTCATTTAAAAATCTGTTTTTCAACCAACTCAATCACCTTATCAACTACTCTCCTACCATCGGCCTGATGGGTAAAACAGGGGCTGGAAAATCCAGCTTAATCAATGCCCTATTCCAATCTGTCCTATCGCCCGTCAGTAATGTCTCTGGCTGTACACGCCAATCTCAACGCTTCAGTATGACGATGAACAATCATACACTCACCTTTGTAGATTTACCCGGCGTAGGTGAAAGCCTTGAGCGAGATAAAGAGTACCACCAGCTATATCGTAACTTATTACCAGAACTGGATTTAATCATCTGGGTACTCAAAGCCGATGATCGGGCATGGTCTTCTGATGAACAGTGTTATCGCTTTCTTACTGAGCAATGTGGCTACCAATCTGAACGATTTCTGTTTGTATTGAATCAGGCCGACAAAATAGAGCCCTGTCGCCAGTGGAACGAACACAACCACCAGCCATCCTCAGAACAAATGGTTAACTTGGAACTGAAGCAACAAGCCGTAGTAACCGCTTTTAAGCCGCATCATCCTGTGATGACGGTTTCTGCGGCAGAAGGTTACCAACTGACTGAATTAGCAGAGCAATTAATACAGGTATTACCGGCAGAGGCTAGTAGCGGTGTCGCTAGGCAACTGAACAACACTTACCGAACGCAATCCGTAGAGAACTCCGCACGTAACGATTTTGGGCAATGTGTCAGTGATATCGTCGATACACTGATAGACATCCTTCCCCTGCCTGTCTTGATAAAAAGCACGATTGGTACAGTCAAAAACAGCATCGTCTCCGTCGCTAAATCCCTGTGGAGCCTGTTCTTTTAGCTTATTAAATTAACGCAACATTGATGACATCTAGCGCTAGTCCTTAACGGGATTGGCGCTTTTTTATTTCTTTTTACTGGAGTATCAACTTATGAGTAACACAACTGAATCTGCTATCACAATGGAATTAGTCCCTGATGAACAACGTCTTGATTTTTGGTTCAACCATTTTGGTGCAGTGAAAGGCTGGGCCACCTTTGAAGTGGTCATCTTCACCACAATGGGTCAATTCTGCGACGAATATCATGGCGGTTACTGGGAGTACGGCTCGCTCAATAATGGCGGTGCCTTTATCTACCCCGATATCAACGCAGACACCTTAACCTTATTCAACATGCACAACGGCAATGAAGCCACCGTGAGCCAAGAGGCGGCAGGCATTGCGGTGTGTCTGATCCTGTACAGCATCTGGTCATTCCAAACAGAAAGCGAAGTGATGTGCGACCGCTTTTATCAGTTGCGTGACTATGCTTCACAACATCCCGAATCCTCTGCCATTTTCCACTTAATTGATTAATCAGGAGTCTATCATGAGTTTATTAGCTTCGCGTTTTGGCTCTGCTAACAGTATTCGTCGTGACCGTCCACTCACCATTGAAGAATTATTTCGTACTGTGCCTAGCGTTTTCTCCGAAGATAAGCATGGGTCACGCAGTGAACGTTATACCTACATCCCAACCATCACCTTGTTAGACAGCCTACAAAAAGAAGGCTTTTACCCGTTCTTTGCCTGCCAGACTCGAGTGCGTGATGTCAGCCGTCGAGAGCACACCAAGCACATGTTGAGGCTGCGGAGACATGACCAAATCACGGGCGTACAAGTGCCTGAAATTATTTTGCTCAATAGCCATGACGGTTCGAGTAGCTACCAGATGTTGCCGGGACTCTTTAGAGCTGTATGCTCCAACGGTTTGGTGTGCGGTGATGTATTAGGTGAAGTGCGTGTCCCCCATAAAGGGGATGTGGTGAGGAAAGTGATTGAAGGGGCATATGAAGTACTCGATACGTTTGAGCAGGTCGCTGAAAAACGCGAAAGTATGCAGTCGTTATTGTTACCTCCACCCGCCCAGCAAGCCTTTGCTGAAGCGGCGTTGACCTACCGCTTTGGTGAAGAGTTCCAGCCCGTCACACGAGAGCAAATTCTACAGCCTCGACGCTTTGAAGATAAAAAAGAAGACCTTTGGACGGTGTACCAACGTCTACAAGAAAACCTGATTAAAGGAGGATTATCAGGCAGAACCGCAAAAGGTAAACGCGCTCGTACTCGTTCGGTTAATGGGATTGATGGCGATATCAAACTCAATAAAGCCCTGTGGGTGATGGCGGATACCTTATTTAACCAACTCGCTCCTCGCCAACCCAACTAATTTTCCCACCCTGACAGGTTGTGTCGTTACGCCTTACTTTCTTATCGTTCAAATAAAAAGCATAACTTTATTTATCAATGAATTACTTATAGTGATTTTTCATTAAAATGCCTAATGAGAATTTTTCCCAACAGACATAACCTGTCAATCCCCTAAGTTAAACTCCCTCACTTCTTAATTTCCTAACGTCTGTTATTGAGAGCAATACGTTATGTTTCAGACTAACCGAAAATATGACCGCATGGCTGTGCGACTCTCTGCGTTGATTGCCCGCTTAATGGCAGGAGAAAGCCTTGTGCTCTCATGTTTAGCACAAGAGTTCAATGTTTCTGAACGCACGTTACAACGGGATTTACGTGAACGCTTGGCTTATCTGGGTGTAGAAGGTCGGCAAGGTTGTTATCGCTTGCCCATCAATACGCTAAAAGCTTACCGAGACAAAGATGTTCTTACCTTTGTGAAACAGATTGGAATGACTCGATTGTTTCCGGGGCTAGACAGCCGCTTACTGGGGTTACTGTTAACCCAACAACCCCATGCGCCTTGTTTGATTTGGCATCATGCCCATAAGATTTCGGCTTTGCATGCTGACCATTTCTATCAATTGGTGTATGCCATTACCAGTAAGCAATCTATTAGCTTACTTACGCCTGAGCATCGCTTCAATCCACTACAACCTTATCAACTGATTTACCGTGAAGGCCAGTGGTATTTATTGGCGGAATACCACCAGCAAGTGCATGTCTTGTTGTTGGAGGATATCCAGCAAGTTCAGCCGCTCAATACCTCCTTCACACCGAAACACGCAGTGACGCAATTGTCACAACAAAACAGTTTTATCGCAGCCTTACCGCATTTTCGATTGATATCACAAGTACTTACCTCTCTTCCATCACACAAAGAAAGGAGCCGACCATGACGCTATTAACCCCACCAGCATTACATCCAACACATTGCCCTCACTGCTCTTCTGAGCAAGACATCATTGCATGGGGTACGGGCTGGATGTGCCGCGATTGCGGTCACGAATGGGCCGAGCCTATTCAAAATCACCCTCACATCGTGAATTCATCATCACATAAGGAAGCTTAAAAATATGAACACCGTTTCACACTTACAACTGGGTTTAGAACGCATCGCTATTGTTATCAGTATTTTGTTATGCCTTTGGATCACTGGCGTATTGTTAACTCACTTCCAGCTTATCGCTCTCATCATGAACCCGTATGGGATCACATTGATGTACTTCGTTTTATATCTCTTGGCGTTGGTTATCCCACAACTCTTGGCGCAATTAGGCTTGTGGGTTTTAAGTGCCTTTAAAGGGATTGATTATAAAATCCATTTCAACCCCAAATTAATTGCCATTATCTCGTCCATCATTATCGGATTAGCCCTCTCTAGCCTACTGATTATCATGTCATCCGGTTGGCTATACGGTTTTACTGAAGGTATCGCCACCACGATATTACTGGTTGATTTGCTTATCGCCACTGGCACTGCCTTTTATCTTCATCGGCGAATTCGTCACTGGATTTCAGTGGGACTAAACCGTCAGTCATCACATTAACCATGATCAGCCATTTTTGTTGTGAATGCCTTATTCACCATTCACCC